>DKXL01000052.1:15738-15983 GCA_002493005.1 Ruminococcaceae bacterium UBA7127 | reverse complement strand
CCCAGCCTGAATTGCCCGACTTTCTGTAAATTCGGTAACTGTTTGCTCCGCTTAACTTGCCCCATTTAACCGAAACACCGCCGTAGACGTTTGTTAACGAAGAAATTTTAGGTGTTGTGATAAACAAGTTTGCTGTTCCTGTTTTATCGTAACCGCTTACAAAATTACCATTGTTGTCAAGGCATCTTACAGTATATGTGTAGGTTGTACCTGTTTTAAGTTTATCGTGGGTAAGGCTTGTTGAT
>DKXL01000052.1:15302-15483 GCA_002493005.1 Ruminococcaceae bacterium UBA7127 | reverse complement strand
TCTGTATTTTGAAGCGCCGCTTGATTTTGCCCAGCTTATTTTTGAGCCTATAGCGGTGTTCTCAATCTTTTGAATTGCAGGAGCTTTTACATACTTTATACTCTTGCCGTTGTTGTAAGCGCTGATTGTATTTTTGTCGCTGTCAAGACATCTTACTGTGTAAGAATATGTAACTCCTGAT
>DKXL01000052.1:14777-14994 GCA_002493005.1 Ruminococcaceae bacterium UBA7127 | reverse complement strand
CTGAATTGCCCGACTTTCTGTAAACTCGGTAGCTGTCAACGCCGATTTGGTTATTCCACTTAACATTAATACCGACAGAATTATTTGTCAGTGAGGTAACAACAGGCGGAGCATAATAGACATTCTCGTAGCCCTGCTTGTTATAGCTGCTGATATATTTTTTGTTGCTGTCCATTGCACGCACGGTATAAGCGTATTTTGTGCCGTCACTTAAAGA
>DKXL01000052.1:6312-14507 GCA_002493005.1 Ruminococcaceae bacterium UBA7127 | reverse complement strand
TTGTGCACCGTCATACTTGCTCCAACTTATTTTTGTGCCGTTTTTTACATTCTCAAAACGTGTGATTTGCGGATAATCAGCAGTACTATTATCCGATGAAACAGAAGAAGTTTCGACTGTGTGTTTCTCTGAATCTTCAAGTGCCGAACCCTGAATAACTCCGACTGCCAAAATCAAAAAAATTATAAATGTTGCAAATAAAACTGATACAAACTTTTTCATTAACTTCACCCTTGATTTTAAAATTTTAAGTACCAATAATTATAACACTGTTAATATTTGATGTCAATTTTATTGTCGTAAAACATCTACAATAAAGCAGGCTCTGTTACGTAACAAACAGAGCCTGCAATGAAAATTAAATATTAAGTAAAATATTAAACGTTTTTTTATCAACCGGCGGCTGAACTTTCAAGCGTATCGATAAGATTTGCAGCAAATTTTTGTATATTTGTTGCATTGGTAATATCAATACTATCAAAGGAATCACACACCAAAGCATTACTAAGCTGTATTGGATTTAGGTCTGCACTGTTTGCAATCCACTTACTTATCAGGGTAGAGTCTAAAACATTTACGTTACCGTCAAGGTTTACATCTCCCTTTAGGAAGATTCCGTAATCAAAAAGTTCTCCTGTCTTTATTGGTGTTTGCTTTTCGACATCTACAAACTCAATGCCTTTTTCCTCTGCGTATTGTTGTGCGGCGGTATCGGAATATCCGTTGATTACAAAATCAGGGATATATACCGATTCCCAGTCAAGCGCTGTCTTTCCTGTGTTGGCAAAAGCATTATCTCCTATTTCGGTTATATTCTTACCGATTGTTATACTTTTGAAAGCACAATACGCAAATGCATATGGCCCTATCTCTTTAAGACTGTCGGGCAATTTGGGGTCAACAATGCTTGTGCATCCGGAAAAAGCATTGCTGTCTATGACTTCAAGTCCGTTGCCGAATTGTAAATCTTGAATTGCAGAGCAACTTGCGAATGCAAATTCTCCGATTTTTACAAGTGAATTTGGAAATGTTATCGAAGCAAGATTTATACATCCTGAAAGCGCTCTTTCTTCTATATTTTTTACGCCTTCTTCAAGCACTACGCTTTCGAGTGACAGCAAAGAAGAGAATACATCCATCGGAATATTTGCGATAGTACCGGGAACTGTAATTGATTTAATCGTATCCTGAGCTCCGTAGGATATAGAGAAGTTCGGCGAAAATCCTACAACGGGATTGCCTGTTATCTCTGACGGGATGACCATATTTGATTCGCCGCCGCTATATTCCTCAATTAAAAGCCCTCTTGTTTCAATATCACCTGAGAAGATGTAGTTTTTATACGGCAACTCCTCATAAAGCAGGGCTACTGTAATTTCTCCGTTTTTGTTTTCGAGAGAACATTTGCCGTCGGTAGTGGTAATGTTGGTTTCTTGTGAATCTGCGGAAATAATATTTCCGATAAAGCTGTCTATGGTGCAACTGTCGTCGTCCAGTTTAATTATCGGCTGATAAAAGTAATCTTCGTTTTTGCAGTAAGCCGTAATACTGGAATTTGTATTATCAGTCACCAGGATAAATGAATAAAGCTCATTGCCTGATGTTTCGCAATTATTTAGATTGCAGGTTGTGGCAGAGTAATTTTCAAAAAACAGATTTGCACCGTAATTGCCGTATATTTTGTTGTTTGTTATATTGCAGTCCTGAATTTCGTCACCCTCTGCATAAAGCAGGAGTCCTGACGCAGTAGAGCGGGATTTTATGGTGGAATTTTTTAAAGTGCAATTAGAGATTAACGAATTATTACTGCGCGTAGAAATTAATGCGGCATTTTCGTTTGCAGAAATTTTGCAGTCGGAAAAATTAATGTTTTTAATTACTGCATTGCTAAGACTTCCAAACAGACCGGCAGACATTGAATCTTCAGCGGTTATCGTAAAGTTGCTCATTGTATGGCTGTTTCCGTCAAATATGCCCGTGAAGGCAGTTTTGCTGAATATTGGTTCAATGGATTCACCGTTAAAATCCAAATCGGCGTCTATAACAATCTTCTTTATGTTATTATTTTTTTTGTTTTCTATTTCATTACAGAGCTGATAATAATCCTCCACAGAACTAACTGTAAATGAGTAATTTGTGACTTTGCTAAGACTGTTTTTCAGCAGATAATAAGCGTTGTCCACCTCATTTTGTGAAGCGTTTATGTTGTCTGCAATTTTTTGTGCAGACGCTGTCTGTGAGTTTAGGTTTTCAATAACCTCGCTTGATATGTCTGAATCAGGCTCTATTTCCTGTGATATTTTAATAAGCTCCTCAAGTCTGGTTTTATCGGCTCCGTTGGAGTTTGAGGTATAGGCTTTAATGGACAGATAGCCTACATTGTAATCGTTTGATACATCAAACCAGCCCTCGCCGTCAATGTAGTAATAGCTTAAGCCCTCTGCCTCGTCATAAGAATCTTCTTTGTATTTTAGCTGAAGCTGTGATTGACATTTGAGAACTACAGAGAATGTATCGCCTTGAGTCAGGTTGATGCCATTGGGACAATCAAAATTGTGAATGCCTGTAAAGTCGGTTTCTGCATCAAAACTTGAAAGAAGATTTCCGTCAACAGGAGAAGTGTAATCATTGTTAAGCTTGTATATTTCAACGCTTACTTTTGACGCACCGTTGGTATAGAAGCTGATTTGTTTTAGTTGTTCATCATTTTTGGCTGTAAAAATATTAGAGGCTGAATCTACGCTTATTGAATTGCCTGCTGTTGCCTGAAGCTGATATATATTGTCATATTCATCGGCACTCTGCATTATGAACTGACTGACAGAATAAGCAGCTGTTTCGTATGACATCCAGAAGTATCCCTCATATCCTTCGGCTGTACTGCAATTTTCTGTGCCCCAACTGTTTTTACACAGCCATGCACCGTCATTTTCAGGCTGCATAAGCGGATTGAAATTATCCCTGCTAAAGCTGTCATCCCAGCCGACTATAGCAACAACGTGCGATTGATCGTCCATAATTTCAATAGGGCTTCCGTTATCATAGTAAGCCTGCATTCCGTCAACCATATTTGTATTGGATGAATAGCAGTTGTAGTGGATTGCTACAGCACCGTTTTCCACAATTTTTGTCTTTATGATATCAATATCATTTGTCAGCTCGGAGTAATCCTTTAATCTGTAATCAGAGTAAAATCCGAGATCTTCCGAATATCCGGAATCATATTGTTCATATGGCATAAGACTTTCGGGATATGTACCGTATCCTGAACTCAGACCGCAAGCGGTATAGAGAGGGAACCCACCGTTGGTTCCTTTTGATGAATCGTTGATATAATCATTATACAGTACCGATGTTTCGTCGTCGGTGTTTGTATGAATATACCATGAATTTCCACCTTCGGAAAGATCAAGATTCTGTGAAGGGTTTTCTCCTGCCTTGGAAGACAACTCAGGTTGAGAAAGTATGTTTGATTCAATAGATGCCGTTGCGGCAAAGTCCCAGCACAGCCCTTGGTAGCCTTGATTTTTAACAGGGGTGCTCCGTTTGTAATCACGCAAATCGTAGCTCGGCGCAAGCAGATTTTCATTGACATCAATATCATTATTTAATTTTGTAATATCAACTTCCTTGCCGTTCTTATCATAATATATGGCAATGTTATTTTCCTGCACCTGTTCAATGTATTCTAAATCATCATAGGCGTCTGTGTTAATTTCTTCTGCGCTTGCATGGACAACGGAAATACAGCTTCCTGTAATCAAGGCAGAAAGAAATATTGACAAAAATCTTTTTTTCATAAGCAACTCCTTAAGTTATAGTAGATATAATACTGTCATAATTTCATTATAAATTATTTTGTACAAAAAGTCTATTTATCAGGGTATAAAAATAAGTTGGAAAATTAAGCAAATATAACCAAAACGGGAAGATAACAGGTAGATTTTACAGCGTATTAATAATTATTCAGAGGAGCAGGCATAACTAAACCTCCTATAGCAGTTTTTATGCTTATAGGAGGTCGTTTTTATTTTATGTTTATGCGTGCAATTTCAAAAAATCAGCAGTTTGATTGTGTACGTAGACAAAATAATGTTCAACCAATAATCTGAACAGTTGCTTGTGACTTTTGTTATATAGTGATATAATGTAAAAGTGATAGAGAAAACACTGTGTTACAGTGTAAAAATGCACTAATTGCAGTAATAAAATCACAGAATATCAGAAAAGCGATATTTTGCATTATTCCATTTTTGCAAGATATTCCTCGGCATAACCAACGGCTACAGCACCGTCAGCTACAGCGGTAACGACTTGGCGTAAAGGTTTTGTTCGGATATCTCCCACAGCAAAAACACCTTTTATATTTGTTTGAGTGCTTTCGTCGGCAATAATATATCCGTAAGAGTCAAGTGCGAGGCTGTCAGCTAAAAATCCTGTTGCCGGTTTTCTTCCTATACTTACAAAAACTCCGTCGCAGGTTATATCTGTTATATCCTGTGTATTTATATTTTTAACTTTAACGCCTGTGATTCGGCCGTCGGCAACCAACTCCGATACGGTGCTGTCCCATAAAATCTCCACATTGTTTGCATTCATTAAGGGTTCATGATAAATTTTTGCAGCTCTTAGACTGTTGCGACGGTGTATTATATAGACCTTTGATGCAAGGCGTGACAAATACAGGGCATCAGCCGCGGCAGAGTTGCCGCCGCCTATAACAACAACGGTTTTATCCTTGTAGAACCTGCCGTCGCAATGCGCACAATAATGTACGCCCTTGCCGGTCATCTCCTGCTCCATAGGTACACCCAGCTTGCGCGGATTTGCACCTGCGGCAATTACAACGGTTTTTGCATAAAATGTACCGCTTGTAGTTTCTATAGTTTTAACATTTTCGGAAAAGTCAATTGCAGTAACTTCTGCATATTCGGTTTTTGAGCCAAACCGTTCTGCACCGTTCTGCATTTTCATACCAAGTTCAAAGCCGTCTATGCCCTCATCAAACCCCGGATAATTATCAATTTTTCCTGTGAGCGCCATCTGACCGCCTGCGGACATTCGTTCAATTACCAGTGTGTCAAGCCCTGCACGAGCTGCATACAGAGCCGCTGTGTATCCGGCAGGTCCGCCTCCAATAATTATCATATCATAGATATGTTGCATATTTTACCTCCTGTTTTTTCTGCACTTGATAAACAACCGTGCCTGTTGGCAGAAGACAGGCACGGCATTGGTTTATTTGCATTCGGTACAGATATATTCCGGAACGGTTTTCTCGTGAATTACCGATTCATAAAGCCGCCAACCGCCTGCAAGATTAAAGCAGTCATAGCCGTTCCCGACAAGGATTCGGTATGCAATGTAACTGCGCAATCCGCTGTGACAGTGAACATAAACAGGTTTATCCTTTGGTATTTCGCCAATGCGCTCACGAAGGGAATCCAGCGGAATGTTTATAAAGCCGTCTATTTTGCCGCGGCTGACTTCTGTAACGGTTCTTACATCAATAAGCGTTACACTTCCGTCACGTGGGAGTCTTTCAACGTCGTGCCAGAAGAATTGCTTAACTTTTCCTGTGGTAATATTTTCAGCGACAAAGCCGAGCATATTGACAGGATCTTTTGCACTGCCGAAGGGCGGTGCATAGCAAAGCTCAAGATTTGTAAGGTCGGTGATTTTTGCACCGAAGCGAATCGCAGCAGCAATTACATCCATACGCTTATCAACACCGTCAAATCCTACAATCTGTGCGCCGAGTATTTTCAGCGTTTTTTTATCCCACAACGCCTTTATCGACATATTGCTTGCACCGGGATAATAGGAAGCATGAGAGCCTGAATAAGTATATGTTTTATCATAATCAATTCCTGCCGATTTTGCCGCCTTTTCGTTGAGTCCGGTTGTTGCGACAGTCATATCAAAAAGTTTCAGAACCGCAGAGCCTTGTGTACCGTTATATTTGCTGTCAAAGCCTGCAATGTTGTCGGCGGCAATGCGCCCCTGTTTATTTGCAGGTCCTGCAAGGGGGATAAAGGCAGGGCTTTTAGTAATAAAATCTTCAACCTCAACAGCATCTCCTACTGCATAAATGTCAGGAATATTCGTTTTCATATTTTCGTCAACTATGATGCTGCCTCGCTGATTGGTTTTGATTCCGCAGTCCTGTGCCAATACCGTTTCGGGGCGGACTCCGACTGACATAATAACCATATCGGCGTCAATTTTTCCGTTTTGCAAAATCACTGTGTGACCGTCTATTGCCTTTATACCGTTGTTAAGATACAGTGCAATTCCTTTTGTCTTGATATAGCGATGCACATCTGCCGCCATATCAAAGTCAAGCGGGGCAATCAAATGATCGGCAAGTTCTACAATCGAAACCTTAAGCCCGGCTTCCTTTAAATTTTCCGCCATCTCCACACCGATATAGCCGCCGCCGACTACTACGGCAGACTTCGGCTTGGCATTTTCGATATATTGTTTAATTTTTAAAGTGTCGGGGATATTGCGCAGTGTGAATACAATGTCGTTGTCAGCACCCTCAATACTCGGCCTTATCGGCTCTGCTCCCGGTGAAAGGATCAGGTTATCGTAGCTTTCTGTATATGATTCTCCAGTTTTTAAATTTTTTACTTCAATAGTCTTAGCCTTGGAATCAATTTTCAGAGCCTCACTATTTACACGAATGTCAATATTAAATCTTGCCCGAAAGCTTTCAGGCGTTTGCAAGGTCAGATTATTTTTGTCGGTGATTGCGCCGCCGATATAATAAGGCAGTCCGCAGTTGGCAAAGGAAACATAATCGCCTCGCTCTAAAATAATAATATTTGATTTTTCATCCAGTCTGCGAAGTCTTGCCGCAGCGGAAGCACCGCCGGCAACTCCGCCTATAATTACTGTTTTCATAATATATCATATCTCTTTCTGAAAGGATTTTTGTAATGGAACAAAATATGTTTGAAGATGTTTATCGTGAAATTTTACCTTTTTGGGGTGAAATCTCACAATCTGACAGGGATTATATCTGTCGCAATTCATTTGCCCTGACTTATCCGAAAGGCATAAACATCCATGACGGAAACGAATGTTCCGGCGTGATTTTTGTCCGTTCCGGCTGTCTTCGTCTGTATATGATGTCTGAGGACGGCAAGAGCATCACGCTGTATCGTCTGTACAAGGGCGATATGTGTATGCTGTCTGCATCCTGCGTCTTGCAGACGATAACCTTTGACGTGTACATTGATGCCGAAGAAAACAGTGAGTGCTATGTCATAAGCGGTTCTGCTTTTGCGGACGTTTCTGACCGTAATCCTCAAATCAAAATATTTGCTCTTGAAACTGCCGTCAGCCGCTTTTCGGATGTAATGTGGGTTATGCAGCAGATTCTTTTTATGAGTATGGACAAACGACTTGCCATTTTTCTTTTGGACGAAGCGGCAAGAACAAACTCAGATACAATCACATTTACTCACGAGCAGATTGCCCGTTATATGGGATCTGCCCGTGAGGTTGTGTCAAGAATGCTGAAATATTTTGCAAATGAAGGAATCGTTGAAGTTTCAAGGGGCGGAATAAAAATTCTTGATAAAAAGCGTTTGCGCAAATTAGCCCTTTAATACTAATACCTAATTAAAAGCAGACAATCTTTGCGGTCTAAATTGCGCAATACTGCGTTGTCGTTCTTGCAAGGCGACAGCCTTGCGGCGTCCTTCGCCTTGTCTTGCGAAATTTATACTCGCAAATATAAGTCTATTTTTTATCAGGGATTAGTATAACATTGCGATTATCTGGGACTTCGGTCTTGCTCCGGCTGATTGTGAAATGACTTTGCCGTCTTTCATCACAACAAGCGTCGGAATGCTTGCTACGCCGAATGCCTGTGCAAGCTCTGCTTCTTCATCTACATTGATTTTTCCTACGAGGTACTGCGGATTTTCCTCAGCAATTTCGTCTACCAACGGAGATACCATGCGACATGGGCCGCACCAATCGGCGTAGAAATCAAGAAGAACCATTTTATTGCTTTTCATTATTTCATTTTCAAAGTTATTTTTATTGATTTTTAGAACTGACATAATTTATAATTTCCTTTCTTTAATCTGTGATTTTATTATACCCTGTTTTTATTTTTGTATCTGTGACTAAATCACAGAGAAAATTTTTGCAATTTAGGGCTTGTTTAATAAATAGCG
>DKXL01000052.1:0-5986 GCA_002493005.1 Ruminococcaceae bacterium UBA7127 | reverse complement strand
TTGTCATTTATTAAACAAGCCCTAATAAGTCTAAAGAAAAAGTAACAAATAATTGAATAGTATCTTGATTATTGCAAACATTTTTATTATAATATAATCGTCATATGTCGGAAACAGGGGGTGTATATATGGCAAGACCGAGCCGTTGCCGCAGAATCTGTTTTGAACCGAAATATGGCGGATTTGCGCCCTGCGGAATAAAAAATCCGACTCAGGTTGTTTTGACAGTCGATGAATTTGAAGCAATACGGCTTATTGACTGTGAAAAGAAAACCCACGAACAGTGCGGACAGCTGATGAATATATCCCGCACGACCGTTACGGAAATCTATGAGCGGGCGCGTGAAAAAATTGCCGATTGTATAGTAAACGGAAAAGAGCTTAGAATTGTCGGTGGCAACTATGCCCTGTGTAACGGTTCTGCGATGAAATACTGCGGCAAAAGATGTAATAATGCTAAATTTTCAGCTCAAAACCAAGCTGATATCAGAAAGGAAACAGAAATTATGAAAATTGCAGTCACTTATGAAAACGGAAATGTATTTCCTCACTTCGGCCATACGGAGCAATTCAAAATCTACGATATTGACAAAGATAAAATTACAGCTTCAAATGTAGTAAGCACAAACGGAAGCGGACACGGTGCATTAGCAGGTCTGCTTTCTTCGCTAAACGTTGATACGCTGATATGCGGCGGAATCGGCGCAGGTGCGCAAAATGCGCTTGCTCAGGCAGGCATCAAGTTGTACGGCGGTGTGTCAGGCAGTGCAGACGATGCGGTGAATGCTTTGCTTACCGGAACTCTTGCATACAACCCGAATGTTCGTTGCAATCATCACGGACATGAACACCACGGAGAAGGTCATCACTGTGGAGAGGGACACAACTGCGGAGAAGGACATAGCTGCAGAGAGGGACACAACTGCGGTTAAGACAAGGTTATTAATTTTAAAAGTTATATGTGTAATGATTTAATCCAAATGGGAAATTGTTATGTTACAAACTCAAAAGGTGCAGTTGAGCAAACTGCACCTTTTTATTACGATTTTTATGATATGCCTTAAGCGGTTATATCCAAATACACGGGATTCCGGTTAAAAGCAAAATCATCAATCTGTTAGATAAGTGAAGTATATTGAGAGAAAAACTAAAAATATTTACGGAGTATAAACTTCCCACTTACCGTTTAATTTGTTGCCGCCCGGAGTTGGTACAAATAGGTTTTTGCCTTCTTCTGTTGCAAGGTCAACCGTCTGTGTTGCACCCGACCAACTTGTGCTGTCAACGAACAGGAAGCCCTTTACTCCGTCAATCGGCAATTCATCATAGAATGTGAACGACCAGATATCGTTGCCTTCAGGCTCCATCTGAATAAAATCGTTAGAAATTCCAAATGACCAGCCATAAATATAAACATTGCTCCACTGTGTTTTGCTGTTATCAAAGTAGATTGTTCTTTCATCGTCAGGCACCACATTAGGATCATAGGTTGTGTAAAGTCCCTCACCGTCACCCGTAATTTTGTAACAGTTGTACTCGCCGCGACTGCCGATATGTTCCCATTTGTTAAGAATAACACCCGACTGTGTTTCATCGCTCCAAGGATTATTGATGTCAAAATCTTCTTCGGTTGTTTCGTATGGAGTTCTGTAGAATGAAAGCTCCGACCAACTGTCAGTAAGCTCAGTGTAGAAGCAGTTACTTTCCTCATCATAGTCCATTATCATAAATTCAGCTGTTGCATCATTGTAAATCCACATTTTTCCGCCCATATCAGTAAGCCATGAAACGTAGTTAGGAAGATAAAATGTTGTTGTATCAACAGGACCTGTAGGGTCAGGAACTGTGGGGTCAGGGTCGGGTGTAATCTCTTTTTTGACAAGCTCACCGACTTTATAGTCCATATCACTTTCGTTTTCTGCAAGCCAGATTTGAATAATGGTTGCGTCTACAACGCTGACAAGTCCATCACCGTTAACGTCAGCTGCAAGAAAATCTGCACCCGACAATACAGCAAGCTCAACAACATGTTTATGAATTACGGTTGCATCAGCGACACTTATTCCGTCACTACCGTCAGCGTTGCCGACCATATACTCAATATATTCGATCGGGACTGTTGTCGGCTCAGTTGGTATAGGTTCAGTTGTTGTCGGTGCAACGTATATTTCAAGACTGTCAATCGCTGTCTGTAAATCTGTAATACATTGTTCAACCTGAGCAGGAGTAGCGTCCTTGTTTGCAATCATTCTCTTTGCAGCCTTCATAGCCGTTGCAAGATTAGCGTAGGACTCAGATGTGTAAAGACTTGAATCAATCTTCTCTGCCGTGTCATACAACGCCTGTAATTCATCGGTGTTTAGGTCAAGATAGCGGAAGGTGTGGCCGTTTTCGGCGGCATAGGCTTCAGCCGTACTGCCTGTGTAGCCGTAAATTTTAACATTGCTTGTTCCTGTGTACAGGTCAAACACTTCCTTGCCCTTTGCGGCGTCGCCAAAGTAAACATTTTCTGAATATACCTTTACTGTGAGCAGATTAGCCCTGTTGTAGAAAGCACGGTAACCGATAAGTTTTACTGATGCAGGAAGTTCAACCGAATTTAGGCTGTCGCCTGCGCCGTTAGTTCTGTAAAATGCTTCGTTGCCGATTTTCTGGAGCTGGCTGTTTTCAGCAAAGGATAATGTTGTTAAGTTACTGCAATCTTTAAATGCACCGTCATTAATTACAATTACAGATGACGGGATTGTAAGGTACATAACCTGACCGCCTTCAAAGGCAGAATCTCCGATAACAGTAACGGGAAGTCCGTTTATCTCGGACGGAATGTCAACATCTGCCTGCATTTTATATTCATCCTTGATACCGGTAATTTCAACGGCCGTATCGTTATTAATCTTTCTCCATTTAAAAATTGAAGTGTCCGGTTCGGTTGTTGGCTCTGTAACCATTGTTGGTTCGGTTGCTTCCGTTGTTTCTGTAGCCGTTGTAGCCTCAGTTGCCTCCGTTACTTCAGTAGCTGTTGTCGCCTCGGTTACCTCCGTTACTTCAGTAGCTGTTGTAGCCTCGGTTGCCTCTGTTACTTCAGTAGCTGTTGTCGCCTCGGTTGCCTCTGTTACTTCTGTGGCTGTTGTAGCCTCGGTTGTTGACTCTTCTTTAATTTCTTCAAAATTATAACCTTTTGTCTTTGCAAATTCTTCGGCTGTGCTTCCTGCATAGCCATATAAAATAAATGTACTGTTTGTATTTCTAAATGCTCTTGAATTAAAACTAATATTTTTACCAAAACAATATACGTTTTCTATCAAAGTAGATTTTTCAAATACACTTGCTAATATATCAACATCTGAATAAAAATATATGTTTTTTAAATTAGAGCAACCATTTAATGCATATTTTCTAATAGTAAGGAGTGATTTTGGAAATTTTATTTCTGTTATCGCAGTACCCTGAAATGTACCTGCGACTATGTCTTCAACGCCTTCATTAAGGGTGATTTCTTTAAGTGACGAGCAATTCATAAAACAACTTGGAGTCGTAACCTTTACCGTGCCCGGGATACTAAGTGATACAATATCAGTATTTCCTTGAAATACAGTATCTGCAATAGAAGTAACTGAGTATTCAACTCCGTTATTTGTTACTTTTTCAGGAATTACAACATCCGTAGTATTATTGTCAAATCCTGTAACTCCAACGGCATAAGAACCGTAAACTTCATCTGTTACAGAATATGTCAAACCGTCAACTGTGAATGTATCGCCGATTGCAGCAGAAACCGATAAGGGCATAATGCTGAAAACGCCACATACCAATGTAAATGCTAAAAGGAGACTAATCAGTTTTTTAAACCGTTGTTTTTTTGTCTTCATAATTGACACCCTTTCTAAAAATATCCTATAAACTCGTATAGGGAGCGACAAAATTGCCGCTCCCACAGTTTACTAACTGTACGAGATTGATTATTAATTAGTGATAAAGCAGAATATAGCATTTAAATTTAATTTCTTTATAGAATTAATCCTTATTATGCAGACAATTCCAAGAAATATGTTACAGCTTGACCGGAAGCTATAAACGGCTCTTGATCTTCAAGAAGAACGTCATCTTCATCATAAATTAAGAACTTTTTAGCTGTTCCCCAATTATTAGTTGTTGTAAAAATAACATGAGCTGAACCATTGATAGTATATTTGTATTCATTATTAGCAGCATCAAATGTCATTTTTTCAAATCCGGGAGCAACTCTGTCACCACCGTATGTGTAAACATAGATATCACCTGTATAATCACCTGCATCCGCAGTGATAACTGCATCTTCAATCTTTGTGAATGTGCAAGATGTAGTTGCAGTACCTGCTGTAACTGTAACTGTTGCAGTTGATGTAAGAGTAATTGTTGTAGGCTCTGTGAAAGCTACAGGCTCAGCGTCGCCAATCTGATATGTTGCAGTTGTATCGCCTGTGTTGAAAGCGTAAACAGTAACATCGATTGAACCTGTGAAAGTCTTTGAATATGGAGTGATAGCAACCTCTGTTGTAGGAGCGTCAATTGTGTTTGACTTTACTACTGTCATTGCACCGGCTTCATCAAAAACAGGTGTGTATGTGTTCATTCCTGTTTCAACAGTCTGATTTGGTGTCTGCTGACCGCTCCAGTCTGCTGCACTCTTAAAGAGGAAATACTCTGCGCCGTTTGGAACATCCTGCGGAACAACGATTTCGTAAACAGCAGTGTCACCTATCTGATTCATAGGAACGCTGTCACCAAAGTAACCGTAGTTCCAAGCATAGAAGTAAACATCAGTCCACTGTGTGTTTGTATTGTCGAAGAAAATGTGTGAGCCTGCTGCAAGAGCGGGAGCGGTTTCTTCAGCTGCTGAAGCTGAAACTGCACCAACTGTTAAAACTGAGAATGCCATCAATGCTGTTAACAATAAACTTATAACCTTTTTCATAAACGTAACCTCCTTACGTTGTCAATTCCTGAATTTTAATTTTTGTTGTGTTTTTGTACGTATGTTTTACTGCTTTATCACTGTTACTAATCTCCTGCAGCTTTTGAGCAATTTCGTATTGCTCGAACGGAAAACATTTTTACCGCATTGACAGCCGCACAATTTTAGTTTGTACGGAATGCAGCGTATATCTTCAACGCCCCATAAGCGCAGTGCTTAATTTTGCAAAACAATCAGGATAAACAAATGTAGTTTATTCCGAAATCTGTCGTTAAGGCGTCGGAGCAGTTACGTCTGTTCCACACGGTTTGCGAGTAGCGCATAAACGTAAAAAATTAACGCCCGCCGTTTTATGTGAAAATCGGCATCGTTTGGAAGAAAACTAATTCCTTTTTTAATATCTTTGTTCATCAAATCAATATGTTAGTTATTACTGATTACTCTTTGAACACAATTCAAATTATATTTCCTTCATTCTTCCGTTTATTTAAAAATATTAAATTGTAATTTGAGCGTAAACCACACGCTCGGGGTTAATTTTTGACTGATTAATCAAAATTGCTTTTGCTTTTTGTTAATCAGACACATTTACATGATTTTTATCACACCTCTCACTTATAGAAGCTTTGCATTTCTGCAAATATAGAATCCGATATGCGTGATTTAAAATCACGTATATTTGTTTTAAAAAACACTTCGATGTATTTGCACATACCTGTACAAGGTTTATATATTTTTATGAATGCAAATATAAAGAAATGTATTAAAGCTCCCATAATCTTCATCTACCTAATGATTATGTTAACTTATACTGAAATTATATCACACTTATTAAATTTTTGTTGAATCTGGTAAACATTAACCTGTTTGTGGTAAACTTGGAATTTAACAGCCAAAAATTGGGGCTTTAATATTATCTTGTAAAAATTTACTTTTTTTACAAGATATTTTGTTATATATGTTTAAAATGCAAAAAGTTTATTTAGATAAATTGAAAAAAGTAAAATAATAAGATATAATAAAAACACATAT
>DKXL01000036.1 GCA_002493005.1 Ruminococcaceae bacterium UBA7127 | reverse complement strand
TGTAGGGCTTGAGGCTCACATCAGACATTAGCATAGAAGCAATAGTTCTTGCATCAACTCTGTCAGTCTTAGTTTTTCTAAGAGTTTGGCTTTTGCGATAAAGGTTGGTATGCAACGGATTGATGACATAGGTGGGAAGATCGTTGTCAATAAGAAATCCGAGAAGATTGTAACTGTAATGTCCGGTTGCCTCAAGTCCTACCTTTATTTTTTTCGCCAATACCTGTACAGGTATTGATTGTTTGAAGAAGATATTTGAAGCCTTCTTTACTGTTAGTGATAGTAAAGACATCGGCAAGAACTTCTCCTTCTGAGCTGATGATAAAACAATCATGCTTATCTTTTGCGACATCAATTCCAACAAATATCATAATGTACCTCCGAAAGATTTATTTTCGATGCTGTTATCCACAGGACACTTTACTCTTGTAACCTCGTTCTAAATAAACCGTCGGGCGGTATCTAACTGATTAACAATACTGCAAATGTCTGTGGTTGGAGCCTTTACAAAACCGTCTATGCGGTAGGAAAATTGTACCAATCCACAGCACCATTTACAGTGTAGCATATTTGTCCTTGCAGAGGGACATTAAAAACTACTACTTTATTATACGAGGAGAATTGATATGGAACATCCCATTGGAAATTTAATGGACACTACCATGGAAAAAATCAAGGAAATGGTTGACGTCAACACTATTGTCGGCGACCCGATTACCTCACCTGACGGAACCTTGATAATCCCTGTTTCCAAGGTTAGCTACGGCTTTGCCGCAGGCGGCTCTGACCTGCCGACAAAAAAAGAAAATAAAGATTGCTTTGGCGGCGGCAGCGGCGCCGGTGTTACAATTCAGCCTGTAGGATTTTTGACGGTTTACAAGGGCAATGTTCAACTTGTTCCAATCGAAAAGTACGAGGGCGCACCGGATCGTATTGTCGGTATGCTGCCTGAGGTTATTGAAAAGGTAAAGGATATTTTTGGCAAAGACAAAAAGAAGAAAGCATCTGCGGATGATTTTTCAGAAATAACCCAGGATGATTTTGACACTTAAGTAATAGTTAGTTGAAATTAAATAGGCGTATATATTTAATCTGAAATAACGGCTTAAGGATATTTGTCGGATTTAATCGGCGCCAAACAATCAATCGAATATTGCTGATACTCCGGGCATAGATTTGTACTAAACACTATAGGGCTTGTTAAAAACTAAATAACTTCATATGCGCCCTTGTGTTTAGAATTATACAGGGGTGTCTTTATGAAAAAACTATTATCCGCACTGTTGTGTTTTTGTGTTGCCTTAGTTTCGGTATTTGTTGCCAAAGCTAATGAATCAGCAGGTGCACCCAAAGTATCTGCCGAGGCTTTTGTGCTGTATTGTGCCGACAACGGTCAAGTTATCTGCGCTGAAAATGAACACAAAAAAATGAAGCCTGCAAGCACTACCAAGCTGATGACTACGCTTATTGCGCTTGAGGAATCTGCCGCTTTAAATCGGCAGGTCACCTTTAAGCAGGATATGATTGCCGAGGGAAGTTCAATGTACCTTAAGGTGGGCGACAGACTTACGCTGAGTGACCTTGCGGCAGGAATGATGATGGCGTCGGGAAATGACGCGGCAAACGCGGCGGCTCTTACAATTTCGGGAAGTACCCAAAAATTTGCAAACCGAATGAACGAGCGTGCAAGACAAATCGGAATGAAAAATACCCACTTTGTTACCCCAAGCGGTCTTGATGATGAAGAACATTATTCCACAGCGTATGATATGGCGCTGTTAATGGCGTATGCGCTTGAAAATGATGATTTTGCAAAGCTTACTTCACAAAAAAACACAACCGTAAACTTCATTAATCCTGCTTCAAAAAAGACTACATATTCAAATCATAATCGGCTTTTGTCACTTTACAAGTATTGTATAGGAGGAAAAACGGGCTATACAATGGCGGCAGGAAGATGTCTTGTGTCAGCGGCAAAAAAGGACGGACTAACGCTTGTGTGCGTTACGCTTAACGATAGAAATGACTGGAACGACCATATATCACTGTATGACTACGGATTTGAGCAATATGCCTATTATCAGCCGCAGGACGAACGATTTTGCGTTGACATCCCTTGTGTTGGAGGAATATCCGACAAGGTTGCAGTGATGGGGGAGAAACCGCAGGGATTTGTAATTAAGGCTGAGGATAAAAGTCGAGTTGAGCGAAGAGTTTGTCTGGACAGCTTTTTGTATGCCCCGATTTTTCAAAATGAGGTTGTGGGCAGAGTTGATTATGTGCTTGGCGAAAAGACTGTTTTCAGCACCAATTTGCTTGCTGTAAATGCGGTTGATTTGATAAAGGAAAATAAAAATATATTTGACAAGATAAAGGAATTTTTTACATATGGCTAAGACAGAACCTATAAGACTGCAAAAGCTGATTTCGCAGAGCGGAATAGCGTCACGGCGCAAAGCCGAAGAGCTTATCCTTAACGGACACGTTAAGGTCAACGGAAAAACTGCGGTGCTTGGAGATAAGGCTTTGCCCACTGACAAAATATTTGTAAAGGGGAAGAGAATTGCTGTTCCAAAGGGCGGCAAATACCGCTATATTATGCTCAACAAGCCTCGCGGTTTTATTACCACTATGAGCGATGAGCGAGGCAGAAAGTGTGTTGCCGAGCTTGTTGAAAACGTGGGGGAGAGGGTTTATCCGATTGGACGATTAGATAAAGACTCCGAGGGTATGCTGGTGTTTACAAACGACGGTGAATTTGCAAACAAGGTTATGCACCCAAGAAACAGCGTTTATAAAATATACAGAGTTACGGTTCGTCCGTCAATCGATGAGGAACAGCTTGTTAAGCTGGAAACGGGAATTGAACTTGACGGCAGGAAAACTGCGCCTGCGATGGTACATGTTATCCACAAGGAACAGGGCAGAGTTGTGCTTGAGATGATTTTGCACGAGGGCAAAAACCGTGAAATTCGCAGAATGTGTGAGGCTGTAGGTCTTGAGGTTGCACGATTAAAGCGCATTCAAATCGGCGGCGTAAAGATGGGAATGCTCAAGCAGGGTGATTGGCGTGACCTTACCGAAAAAGAGGTCAAGAATCTGCTTGCAAATCCGTTACTCAACGGAAAACAGCTCTAACAATTTACAATTAACAATTAAAGTTACAACGTAAGAATTTTGCGCCTTACCGAAAAAGCGTTTGGACTATAGTAAGTGACTATAGTTTTATTTGGTACAATTAGAATTGCAGACTGTGTAACGCTGTCAAATTGACAATAAATTCAGCATTTTTTATTAATTACTATTCAATGTGTGAAAATTGAAAATATTGGTACAATTCTTCTTGTGCTTTTTTTGAATTTGAGCTATAATATATGATGTAGAATTTTAGTATGCAGACATTAGAACTGCATATTCAATACATTGTATTGGAGGATGTTAAGATGAGTATTGAAAAAATCAATCAGGCAAAGGCTGAGATTGTTTCAACTTCCGCTTACAAGACAATTACGGAGTTTTTTGACGCTGACAGCTTTTGTGAAATTGATGCTTTTGCAAAATCAGGCGAGAGCTTTGCTGAGGTAGTAGCAGGCTTTGGTACGGTTGAAGGTATGCCTGTTTATGCTTTTGCACAAAACAGCGACATTTGCGGCGGTGCAATGAGTAAGGCACAGGCTGCAAAGCTTAAAAAGATTTATGACCTTGCGCTCAAGACAGGCGCTCCTGTTGTTGGCTTTTATGACAGCATAGGCGGCAGACTTTCTCAGGGGACAGAGCTTCTCGCAGGCTGTGGTGAGGTGTTAAACGCTGCTGCAAAGCTTTCGGGTGTTGTACCTCAGATTTCGGTTGTGCTCGGCACATGCCTTGGTACAAATGCACTTAATGCTGCAAGCGCCGACTTTGTTATTATGAGCAAGGATGCTCAGCTTTCACTTTCTGTAACAGGTGAAAACTCAAGCGCTGACGATAACGCTAAAAGCGGCGTTGCCACAATCGTTGCAGATGACGCTGCACAGGCTGTTGAAAAGGCAAAGGAGCTTATCTTATATCTTCCATCAAACAACCTCAATATGGCACCTCAGTCATTTGAAGAGGCTCCTGCTGATGACGGCTGCGGATGCGGATGTATTGTCAGCAAAACAGTTGACGGTAACAGCATTGTTCAGCTTTACAACACTTTTGGTGACAATTCAAAGGTAAGACTTGCAAGACTCGGCGGACAGGTTGTTGGTATTGTTGTTACAAAGGGCAAAAACCTTGATTGTAAGTCTGCTACAAAAATCGCAAAGTTTGTTCGTTTTTGCGACGCTTTTTCATTGCCTGTTCTCACATTTGTGAATTGTCCGGGATTTGAAAGCGTAAAGTGTGCCGCTAAGGTTGCTTCTGCCTATGCAGAGGCTACCACAGTTAAGATTTCTGTTGTAACAGGCAAGGCAATCGGTTCAGCTTACATTGCGCTTGCAGGCACAGGTGCTAACGCTGACGTTGTTTACGCTCTTCCGCAGGCTGTTATTTCACCGGTTAATGTTGAGGCGGCTGCGTTTATTATGGCTCCTGACTCAATGAATGTCAGTGTAGATAAGCAATCTGAGGTTGCAGAGAATTTTGCACAGGAAAATCTTTCAGCTTACAACGCTGCTCAGAACGGCTATGTTGATTGTATTGTTGAGGATGCTCAGCTCAGAACAACGCTCATTTCTGCGCTTGATATGCTCTCGGGCAAGCGTGTTTCAACACTTTCAAAGAAGCACTCAACCATCTGATAATTGATTACTTGTTAAAATAAAGGGGATACTAAAATGAAGAATTTAAGAATTACTGTAAACGGCACAGCATATGATGTTCAGGTTGAGGAGCTTGGCTCTTCATCCGCTCCTGCGGCTGCTCCTGTAGCTGCTGCGGCTCCTGCTCCTGCTGCAAAGCCTGCTGCTCCTGCCGGTGCACAAGGCTCAGTTGTAATCAAGGCTCCAATGCCGGGCACTGTAGTTAACGTTGTAGTTTCTAAGGGTCAGGCTGTAAAGTCAGGCGACGACCTCGTATTTATTGAGGCTATGAAGATGGAAACTCCCGTAAAGGCTCCTCAGGACGGCACAGTTGCTACTATCGAGGTTAGCAAGGGCGAGTCTGTTGACTCAGGTAAAGTGCTTGTAACACTCAACTAATTATAACTGACGAAAGGGATGTCGCAAATGGCAAAGAAAATCAGAGTTACCGAAACAGCTTTGCGTGACGCTCACCAGTCACTTATTGCAACAAGAATGACCACGGAGGATATGCTTCCGATTCTTGATAAGCTTGACAAAATCGGTTATTATTCACTTGAATGTTGGGGTGGAGCAACATATGACTCTTGTCTTCGTTTCCTCAACGAAGACCCGTGGCAAAGACTTCGTACCATCAAGGAGCATTGCCCTAACACAAAGCTCCAGATGCTTTTCAGAGGTCAGAATATGCTCGGCTATCGTCACTATGCTGACGATTGCGTTGAATATCTTGTTCAGCGTTCAATCGCAAACGGTATCGATATTATCCGTATATTTGACGCTCTTAACGATATCAAGAATTTGCAGACAGCTATTAAGGCTGCAAATAAAGAGGGCGGTCACGCTCAGGTTGCAATCAGCTACACAACAGGCCCTGTGTTTACAGATGAGTATTATGTTGAGTATGCCAAGAGAATTGCAGACGCAGGTGCAGATTCAATCTGCATTAAGGATATGGCGGCTTTGCTTACTCCTGCAAAGACAGAAAGCCTTGTTAAGGCTATTAAGACTGCTTTGCCTGAGATGCCTGTTCAGCTTCATACACACTACACCTCGGGTCTTGCGTCAATGTGCTTGTTAAAGGCTGTTGAGGCAGGTGCAGACGGCATTGATACAGCAATCAGTCCGCTTGCACTCGGCACATCACACGCTCCTACAGAGTCAATGGTTGCCGCTTTGCAGGGCACTGAGTTTGATACAGGTCTTGACATTACAAAGCTTGCTGAAATTCGTGAGTATTTTATGACTCTCCGTGAAAAATACATCAAGTCAGGACTTCTTGACCCTAAGATGCTTGCAACAGATGCAAAAGCGCTTATTTATCAGGTTCCGGGCGGTATGCTTTCCAACCTGCTTTCACAGCTTAAGCAGGCAGGCAAGGAGGATAAGCTCACAGAGGTTCTTGAAGAAGTACCACGTGTTCGTGAGGATTCAGGTTATCCGCCGCTTGTAACACCAACATCACAAATCGTCGGCACACAGGCTGTGTTCAATGTAATCACAGGCGAGCGCTACAAGATGTGTACAAACGAGTTCAAGGGACTTGTTGCAGGTGAGTACGGTACAACTCCGATGCCTATTGACCCTGAGTTCCAGAAGAAGATTATCGGCGACAAAAAGGTTGTTGTAGGTCGTCCTGCTGACAGTCTTGAGCCTGAGCTCGATAAGCTCAGAGGAGAGATTGAGCAGTGGATTGAACAGCCTGAGGACGTGCTTTCTTATGCACAGTTCCCGAAGGTTGCGCTTGACTTCTTTGAAAAGAGAAGAAATGCAAAGGTCGGCATTAACGGCGACAAGCTCGACAAAGAAAATATGGTTCATCCGGTATAAATATAATATTTTAAAGGACGGTTTTAACCGTCCTTTTATTTTGTCTGTTTTAATCGAATGAATATAAAATATGAGGGGGAATATGACAGGAATACTTGTCATATGTTCATAGAGTCGATTATATTTTCAAAAATCCGAGCAAAATTGCAAAGTAGTGAAATACGCTGCCTGCGATTGTAAACAAATGCCATACCGAGTGAAAATACTTTACTTTTTTGATTGCATAAAAAATAATTCCGAGTGTGTAAAATACTCCGCCAATTAACAGGAAAAGTGTTGAAACTTTCGTCATTGCGCCGACAAGGGGCTTAATTGCAAACACAATTACCCAACCCATTCCTACATAGCAGAATATTGACGGTATTCGTGCCTTTTCAAGGTTGATTGAATTCATCACAATTCCAAAAATTGCAGATGCCCACACAATGCCGAACAGTACCCAGCCGAGCACTCCGTTTAGATAATACAGAGTTATGGGAGTGTAGGTTCCTGCAATCAGCAGAAAAATCGTGTTGTGATCCATAATTCTGAAAAATGCTTTAGCTTTTTCGTTGGTGAACGAGTGATACAGGGTTGACATTGTGTAAAGAATAATCAATGACGCTCCGTAAATGCAGGAGCTTACAACTCCCCACGCATTGGTGTGGATTACGGACATAACAATGAGGACAACCGTACCTGCTATCGAAAGACCTGCGCCCACTCCGTGCGAAACGGAATTGAATATTTCTTCACCTAAAGTATATTTTCTTTTTGTTGCCATTTTGACCTCCAAACAATGCTGTATAACTATTATACATTTTTTATTTAAATATTCAATAGACTTTGTAATGCAAAATCAGGAAGTTATACTAATCTACAACTAAAATAGGGTAAATGCCAACAGCATATAAAGATGAAAAAGCGGCGTGACGTAGCCCGCAATTCGAACAGATAGCTTGATAGTATCTACACTTATCCGTCCGACCGTTTTCGAGCATTTTCCTATAAAGTGAAGAAGGGAGGACGAAAGTCCTCCCTTTAGTACATTTAATATTATTTTATTAAACGAACTTAACTGCTGTGCCGAAAGCCAAAACTTCAGCTGCCTGCTGCATAACAGAAGCAGAAGTATATCTTACACCAACGATTGCGTCAGCGCCCATCTGCTGAGCCTGATCAATCATACGCTGTGTTGCGATAGCTCTTGACTTGTTCATCATCTCTGTGTATGACTTAAGCTCGCCGCCTACCATAGTCTTAAAGCCCTGACCCATATCGCTGAACATATGCTTTGACTGGATTGTATTTCCTGTCACAAGACCGATTGTTGCGCAGTTTCTTCCTGTTATTGTTTCTGTTGTTACCAAAATCATCGCTTGCACCTCATAACTTATTGATTAATTTTATTCTACATTATTTTCTGTTACTCGTCAATAGACTCAAGTTCCGAATCTTCAACTTTGCGAAGCTCTTTTTTGTTAAAAATATCATAGATAACCGGAACAATATAGAGTGTCATAAACGTTGCGTAAAGTAAGCCGCCTATGCATACGATTGCAATCGGTTGCATCATCTCTGCACCTGTGCCGACACCAAATGCCATAACCATAAGTCCGAGCACAGTGGTCAGCGCAGTGATTAGAATTGGGCGCATACGGGTTTTGCCTGCTTCAACAATAGCATCTCTGCGCTCTCTACCGTCGAGTCTGAGCTTGTTAATGTAGTCTACAAGAACGATACCGTTGTTAACAATTATACCGCACAGCATTACAAAGCCGAGAAGCGATACTACACTGACGTCAAAGCCTGTCACAAGCAAGCCTAAAAATCCACCTGTAAATGCAAGGGGAATTGTGAACATAATGATGAACGGTGACTTAAGGCTCTGGAACTGTGCAACCATTACAAGATAAATCAGGATAATACCAAGCAGCAGCATCTGGAGCATTTGGTACACAGCGTCCATTGTTGCCTTGTCGGTGCCCGAATATTCAATTGAGCATCCTGATGGGAACTTGTAGTCATTAAACAATGCCTTTACATCATTAGATACATTTGTCATTGTGTAGCCGTCCTTGACAGTTGCGCTGACTGTAAGTGTTCGCTTTTGATTATCTCTTGAAATCACATTCATTGTCTGCGACTCGGATATTGAGGCGATTGCAGAAAGGCTGACGGTTTTGTTTTCGCCTTCCTTTGTTGTGTATTTGATTTTGATTTTTCCTACTGTGTCAGCCGAAACCTGATTGCTTTCGTCTTTGACAATTACTACGTCAAGGTCATAACCATCGCTGTTTTTAAGTGTTGTAGAGGTTTTTTCGGTTGAAACAGCCTCTGCAACCTGCTGATAAACCTGGGCAACCATAAGACCTTTTTCTATAGCCTTTTGTTTGTCAACAGTTACCTTGATTTCAGGAGAAGTTGCTCCGACACCGCTGTCGGCTGATTCAACGCCGGGAAGTGTTTCAAGCTGTTTTGCCATATCCTCGGCAGTTGACTGAAGTGTTTTGAGGTCGTCGCCGTAGAGTGTAATTTGTATGCTTCCGTCGCCAAGCATAGCTGACATAGAGCTTGTTGAACCGCCGCTTACCACAAGCTCACCATCAATATTATTTAAATCTTTTTCTATTCGTTTTGAGATTTCACTGCTTTGTTTGGAATATTTTTCGTTGAGTACGCAGTATGCCATAACCGAACCGGCGTCGTTTGATGTGCCGCCGCCTGTTATTCCCATAAGGCTCTCGGTTCCGCCGACCATTACGCCGACGGTATCAAATTCACTGTATTTTTGCAGAGCCTTGTTAACCTGTTCAGCTGTGTCAATGGTTTCTTCAAGAGTTGTGTTGTCATCAAGCTGAAGTGAAACCTGAATTTCGGTACTGCTCATTTCCGGCATAAAGCTAAATCCTCTTGCAAGCGCAAGACCCGTGCTGCCGATAAGCAGTGCCACTGCAACAAGAATGGTGCAGAGTCTATGTCGCAGTACAAAGCGCAAAGATTTGTCATAAGCCTTTATTACCTTATTGTCGTTTGCTTTTTTAGGTTCTACTTTTCTTAACATTCTCTGGCTCATTGCAGGAACGAGTGTGAGAGCCACAATAAGGCTTGCAAGCAGAGAATAAGCGATTGTGAGCGCCATATCTACAAAAATTTGCCGTGTAATACCCTCGACAAATACGATTGGAAGGAATACACAAATTGTTGTGAGCGTTGACGCTAATATTGCGCCTGCAACTTGTCTTGCACCGTTGAGTGCGGCTTTAATCGGCGATACACCGAGTCCGCGCAGACGATAAATATTTTCAATAACAACTACCGAGTTGTCAACAAGCATACCGACGCCTATCGCCAGTCCGGAAAGTGAAATCATATTGAGTGATACACCGCTGAAATACATCAGAACGATTGCAAAAACTACGCTGATTGGTATTGAGCAGGCAACGATTATTGTCGGCTTAATGTCGCGCAGGAACAAGAACAAGATTATTATTGCGAGCAATGCACCCATAAGCAGGTTTTGAAGTACACTTCCGATTACAAGTGAAATATAGTCGCCTTCATTATAAAGGTTAGTGAAATTAAGACCTTTTGTTTTTGTACTCAGCTCATCAAGTTTTGAATTTATATTCTTGCACACAGCCGATGATGCGGTATTGCTTGACTTTGAAAAGCTGAGCACAATTCCCGGTTCACCGTTTATTTGGGCATAGGATTCGTCGGAATTGTCGCTGACAAAAATATCTGCGACATCTTCAAGCTTAACGGTTCCTATTCCGTCAATGCCTGTGTCAAAGAGCACAAGCGATTTCATCTCTGCTTCTGTTGTTATCTTGTCACCCACACGCACCATGAACTTGTTGTTCTCGTTGTCGGTAACATATCCGGCAGGCATTGAAAAATTCTGCGCTGTAAGGATACCGGATATGGCGTCAAGTGTAACGGTGTTGTTCATATCAGCCTTGTCTTTTGCTGTTTTCTTTTGATTTGACAGCTCGTCAATAGAGCCTTGTACCTGCTCCTTGGCTGTGTTTAGCTGAGTTATTGCACCTGCTGCTTCGCTTTGCTTTGAGGTAAGGGCAGACAGAGCCGCTGACATCTTAAAATCAGCGCTTGACTGCTGCTTTGACAACATTGCAAGTGCTGAGTCAACTGATATTGACTTGTCGTCAAGACCGTTTAATGCTTTGTCAAGCTCTGCGATACCTGCGTTTATTTGTGCGATTTTTTCTGTAAGGCTCTGCAAGACATCATCGAGTGCCTGCGGAGAAGTTCCCATTTCTTTTAATGTGTTTTCAATCTGACTTATTTTTGACTCAACTATTTTAAGTGAATCCAATGTATCTTCAATAGCCTCGTCAAGACCTTTTAGCTGTATGCCAAATGGCTTTAGTCTTTCCTCAAGCTGAGCAATCTGCTGTTCAAGCTGTTTGTACTCATCGCTGTCCGGGTTTAAACCCTCAAGCTGACTGATAATATTTTTGTATGCCTGATTAATTTCGGAAAGAACATTAATTGTATCGTTAAGGATTTTTTGTTGTCCTAAAAATTCGTTGTAAGACTCCTTTAGCTCAAGCAAGGTTTGATAGGTCATCTCAAGCGTCTGCTTTGTTGTAGTAAGCGCGGCCTTTTGGTCGAGCAGTTCCATTTTTGCTGACAAAAGCTGAGTTTTGCCGCTTTCTGCCTGGTTTTGAGCCTTTTCAAGCTGGTCTGCGGCGCTCGCCTGTTGGGCGTTGATTTGCTCGATAGATGAGCCTATTACTCCTGTTCCGCTTTGAGCTTTGTCCATATTGTCGTTGATTTCTTTTTTTGCATCGTTTAGCTTATCCTCAGCTTTGCCAAACTGATTGTCGAGAGCGGCATTGATTTTTTTGTTGAGAGCGTTGATTTTTTCCTGAGAGATAACTATGTTTTCCTGTTCGGTAATGATACCCTTGTCGGAAACAGAGGCAACACCGTCAATCTGCTCAACCTCGTTGATGAGCTCGTTGCTGACATAGTCGGACAGTTCGTTTGCGTTTTTACCCTCGTAGTTTACTGCAACCATAGCAACCGGCAGCATATTTGGGTTGATTTTAATAAGATAGGGCGTACCGACTGAGTCGGGCCACGCATCCGAGATGGTGTCAAGGCTTGAACGCATATCAACGGTTGCAGTGTCCATATTGGTTCCGTCCTCAAATTCCAGCATAATCAGCGAATAGTTTTCTGCGGAATTTGATGTTAGTTTTTTTACGCCGTCAATGGTTGCCATTGATTGTTCAAGCGGCTTGCTGACGGTTGTTTCTACTGCTTCCGGCGTTTGTCCCGGATATGTAGTCAGTATTATTGCATATGGAAAATCCATATTCGGCAAAAGGTCAGGCGTCATCTTAAAGAATGATACGAAACCTAATACCAAAACCAAAACAACGCACACAAATATGGTCATTGGCTTTTTTACGCTTAGTTTTGATAGCATTGCTTACTCCTTTACAGCACCTAATTTTATAATTTCAAGCTTTCTGCAATAGTCTTTTTTGACATCTTTGCAGGGCTTACCAATTACAAATACATTAAAAATTGCATTTTTGAGCACCTGAGTCAAAATCTGAGAAAGGCACTCAACATCATAATCGGACTGATACTTTAAGTTGCTCCGATTAAACGATTTTGACACATCTATAAGCTCTGCAAATCCCTTGAATCTATAGAGCAGATAATCAGATACAAGGTTGTCGTTAACCTTTATGTTGCGGATAAGATTGCGCAAAACAATTTTTTGTTTTTCGTTGTTTGCAAAGTCGGTGATGATTTCAAACAACTTTTCGTATGTAAAGAAAATATCTCCGTTTGACTCGGAAATAGCTGTGTTTGCGCCTTCAAGAGAAATGTCAAAAAAGGTTTTGAACAGTACTTCAACAAGGTCAACCTTATCGTCAAAATATTGATAAAAGCTTCCTCTTGAGATATTTGCAGCCTTGATTATACGGTTGATGTTAATCTTGTCTGAGGTTGAGCGTGCAAACTCAGAAAGTATTGCGTCGATAATACGTTGCCGCTTTTCTTCGGGAAGATTATAAAAAGTCTTTTTAATCATACAAGTACACCTCGTAATATATATTATGACACGCTGTCATATGACTAAGTGTCATAATTTTAACACTATTAGAGTACACTGTCAATATCAGTTTTTGGATTCTTATGTGTGCTTTATGATATCTGCGCAATTACCGTTTGTAATGCCGATGAGATGTTTAGGGTCAAGGTCAATTTGCTGTCCGATTTTGCCTGCGCTCACAATGATTTGAGGGATTTGCTTTGCGGTAATGTGAAAGGTCGTTTTATATTGTTTTTTCATTCCTATCGGTGAGCAACCACCCCTGACGTAACCTGTCACGTTGGTTATGTCCTTGACGGGTATCATTTCAACAGACTTTTCTCCAACGCTTGCAGCGCACTTTTTAAGGTCAAGCTCTTTGTCTACAGGCACTACAAATACATAGTAATCCCTGCCTGCTCCTTTGGTGACAAGAGTTTTAAATACGTAGTCGGGATTTTGTCCCATCAGGCTTGCAACAGTTATTCCGTCAACGGCTTCTTTGCCGTGAGGATATTCGTGAGTGGTGTAGGGGATTTTCTCTTTGTCAAGTATTCTCATAACATTTGTCTTTTTTTCTGCCATTTAATCAGCGCCTTTTCATTATATATGCAAAATTTTTTAATTTAAATCATACAAAGTATACTACCTAATTGTTATTTTTTCAAGCAACTAATAGTTGCAATAAATGATTAAACAGTATAAAATCTTGCGTACATTGGCTATATACCTACGCAACCGGTTAAACATTTTTTACACATTATTGGGAATAATACAAAATTATAGACAATTAGTCTAAAGTGTTGGTTGATTTTTTAGGAAAATTATGGTAGAATTAACAGCAAGAATATATTTATCTCCGTACAAACAGTGTTAAAGGAGGAACTATTATGGCTATGGATATGCTTGAGGCAGTTTATGAAACTGAACAGCAGTGTTCAAAACGTGAGGCTGATGCTAAGTCTGATGCCGCAAAGCGTACAGAACAGGCAAGACAGGATGCGGCTGACCTTATAAGCAAATCAAAACAAAAGGCGTTATCTGATGCAGAAAACCTGTATGATAAAGCAAGAGCCGACGGCGAACTTGAGCTTAAATCAGCTGTCAGTGCAGCAGAACAGCAGTGTTCCAAACTGTCACAAACAGCAGAGAAGAACCGTAGCAAGGTAATTGACCTTGTGATTAAACAGTTGGTTGATTAGAATACAATCGGTATTAAGCGTGGTGATAAAAATTGGCAAAACTAAAAATGAAGTCGGTGCAGATTGTTGCTCTGCGGCAGGACCGTAAACGGCTTCTTGAGCATTTGCAGGATTCGGGTCTTGTGCACATAAAAAAGACAGAAAAATGCAAAAAAGGTTTTAATAAAATTGATATGACGTCACAAACCCAGATTTTTGAACGCAATGTTACGCTCACCGAACAGGCTTTAAAAATTCTTGACGGTCAAGTTCCCGAAAAAAAGGGAATGCTGTCGGCATTTGCAGGCAGACGAGCGATTGACCCCGATGAAATCGGTGTGATTGCCTCAAACGCAGGCGATGTTATTAATGTTTGCAACAGGTTGTGTGAGCTTAACAAGATTTGTGCCGACAATGCCGCTGAGCAGATTCGCATAAAGACCACTCTTACTCAGCTTGAGCCCTGGCGAAATCTTGATATTCCGCTTAATCAGGGTGACACTGCAACAACAGCGGTGTTTATAGGCTCAATTCAAAGAGAATTTAGCGATATAACTCTTTCTCAAGCGTTTGCAGAGTATGCTCCAAACCTTGAATTTGAGTTTGAAATTGTATATTCACAGAATATGCTTACGTGCTTTGTACTTATGGCTCCTATTGCGCAAAAGGAGCTTGCTGAAGGTACACTGCGTGATTTAGGTTTTGCAAGACCTATGAATCCAAGTAATCTTACGCCGATTAAAGAGAGCGAAAAACTTGTTAAAAAGTGCGAAGAGCTTGAACGGCAGACAGAGCAGGCAAAGAAGGAAATTGCTTCTTTTGCCGACAAGCGCAGCGCAATAAAGGATACGCAGGATTACTTTAGAATTCGTGCTGATAAATACAACGTGATAAGTGAGCTTGAACACTCAAAAAATGTATTTGTTATATCGGGCTATGTGCCTGAGGAAGATGCAGAGAAGCTCGAACAGCTTTGCACAAGGGTTGCCGTATGTCATCTTGAATTTGCCGACGCAGACGAGGAAGAAGCACCGATTAAGCTTAAAAACAATCGTTTCTCACGTCCGGCGCAGGGCATTGTAAATATGTATTCCGCACCGTCTCACGGCGACATTGACCCAACGCCGCTGCTTGCGTTTTTCTTCTACTTCTTCTTTGGAATGATGTTTTCCGATGCAGGCTACGGGCTTTTAATGGTAATAGCAATAGGAATAGTAATTAAAATATTTAAACCGGATGAAAAAATGTATTACAGCTTAAAGCTGTTTCAATACTGCGGAGTTTCAACATTTTTCTGGGGGCTTATATTCGGCAGTATATTTGGCGATGCTCCTGCGGTATTGTATAATTATTTCACCGGTGCAGACATAACAATGGCGCAGATTTTGCCGTGGCCGACGCTTGATCCGCAAAAGGATGCGCTAATGCTTATGATAATCTCAATAGCATTCGGACTTGTGCATATACTTGTAGGTATGGGATGCAAATTTTATGTATGCTGGAAACACAAGGATTATGCTGGCGCATTGTTTGACACAGGACTGTGGATGCTAATGCTTATAGGATTTGCAGTACTTGCAGCAGGAATGGCAACAAATCATATCGTAATGATGATTGGTGCAGGAATTGCTGTTGCTTGTGCAGTGGGACTTGTGCTCACGCAGGGCAGAAACAAAAAAGGCTTTGGCAAGGTAATCGGCGGTGTGGCTTCACTGTATGACATCACAGGATACATCAGTGATTTGCTAAGCTACTCACGACTTTTGGCACTTGGACTTACAACAGGTGTAATGGCGCAGGTATTCAATATGTTGTCAACAATGTTCGGCACGAGCTGGATAGGCTTTATATTTTTGATTATTGTGTTCCTTGTGGGTCACGCAATCAATATTGGTCTTAACGCACTCGGCTCATATGTTCACACAATGAGATTGCAGTACGTTGAAATGTTCGGTAAATTCTACGAGGGCGGCGGAGAGGAATTTAAACCGTTCTCGTTGAACAGTAAATATATTAAAATTCAGGAGGAAAAATCAAAATGAATGGTATATTTTTTGCACTTTTAGGCGCATCACTTGCTACAGCTCTTGCAGGCTTTGGCTCGGCAAAGGGTGTAGGCGGCGCTGCTCAGGCAGCAATGGGTGTTCTCTCAGAAGACTCATCACAGTTTGGTAAGATGCTTGTACTCACACTTTTGCCGGGTACACAGGGACTCTACGGCTTTATCGTTAGCTTCCTTATACTTGTTTCAGGCGGCGTTCTCGGCGGCGATATGCCTACAGTAGGACAGGGTCTTGCATATCTTGCAGCTTCACTTGCTATCGGCATTGGCGGTATGGTTTCAGGCTTTGCACAGGGCAGAGCGGCTGTTTCCGGTATTGCACTCAGCGCAAAGGACAGCTCAAACTTCTCAAAGGCTATGGTTTCAATCACACTTGTTGAAATCTATGCGCTTCTTGCATTCATTGTATCGCTTCTTGTTGTTATCACAATCCCAAGCCTTAACATCTAATCTGTTTTGAAGAACTATTTAAAACCAACAGAAAGGTGGATTCGCTATGGGCGGCGGTGACAAAATTTTAAATCGCATTAATGCAGACTGCGACAAACGCATTGAAGCAATAAACGCAGATACTGCTCAAAAATGCTCTGATATTATGGCTGAGGCTCAAATTCAAGCGGCAGAGCTTTGTGATGATATAGCAAAAAAGGCGGCGGCAAAAGTTTTGCAGATTAAGTCTGCTGCCAAAAGCCGTGCGGAGCTTGAAACAAGAAATGCTCTGCTAAAAAAACGACGTGAAGAAATTGATATAACATATAAATCAGTGCTTGCTCAGTTGACAAGTCTTGCAGACAATGAGTACTTTGACATAATCTATGCCCTTGCCAAGAAGCTTAGCGGCAAGGAGGGTGTTGTTATGCTGAATACAAAGGACTTACAGAGAGCACCCGATGACTTTATCTCAAAGCTTGAGCAGAGTGGGGTAAAGGCTCAGCTTTGCAGTACTCCTGCAAATATTTCAAGCGGATTTATTCTTAAATGCGGCGACATTGAAGAGAATATGGACTTTGCGGCAATTCTTGCAGATAAACGTGACTTGATTGAGGATTTGATTAATCACGAACTGTTTGTATCATAAGGAGGGTTTCGATGGCATTATCATATGAATTTTCCATCGGTTCCGTTCGGGCAAAGGAAAACTCTTTGTTTTCGGTAAGCGATATTGAACATATGCTCGGCTGTAAGGACATAACGGAGCTTTGCCGTTATCTTAACGACAAAGGATACGGCGACGGCAGTGACATTGAGGAAATTCTCACAAGTCACACTGCCGAGCTGTGGAAGTATCTCAAAAGCGTTGCTCCCGATTTTGAAATATTTGCGCCGTTTATTTATGCAAATGATATTCATAACCTCAAGGCGGTGCTAAAGGGCATAATGTCGGGCAGAGATTATAAGCCTCTGCTGTTGTCCCCCTGCACCATCAACAATGAGGACATAATCAAGGCGGTTGAAAACAGACGTTTTTCGGCTTTCCCCGAATGGCTTGCAAAGCCTGCCGACAGGGCGTATGAAACGCTTGCACACACCGCTGACGCACGTCTGAGTGATGCAATTCTTGACAGGGCTGTTATGGAGCAAATGCTGATTACAGCCCATAAAGTTCATTCGGATTTTGTGCTTGATTACTTTAAGACTACTGTATTTTATAACAATATAAAAATAGCAATCAGAGCCGCGCGCACAGGCACCGACAGGGATTTTCTCAACAACGCTTTTTGTGACGTTGAGGATTTTCCGAAAAAGAGTATTATTGATGCTGTGCTCAAGGGCAGTGCGGCTGTACACGATATTTTGTCAAAACTTTCAGCTTACGGATGCAACAAGGCGATGGAGGCATATGATACTTCTCCTTCGGAGTTTGAGCGCTTTGTTGACAATAAGCTGATTGTTATGGCTAAGGAGAACTGCAAGCGCAGCGGAGAGGGCGCGGAGCCGCTTATGGGTTATCTTATTGGCAGTGAAGCCGAAAAAAAGGTTATCCATATTATTGCAAACGGTCTGCGTACAGATTCCGATACAGAAATCATAAGAGGAAGGTTGCGTGAGATTTATGGCTAAACATATTGCCGTTATCGGTGACAGCGAAAGCATAAAAGGCTTCAGCGCAATCGGTCTTGATATTTTTCCCTGTGACGATACTGAAAAAGCCCCACAGCTTTTTCATCACATTGCAGAGGGCGATAACTATGCGGTAATTTTTATTACCGAGGAAATCTATGAGCTTGTCGAAAAAGAACGCAGGCGCTATGAAGAAAGACTGACTCCTGCGATTATCCCTATTCCGGGAGTTAAAGGGAATTCGGGAATAGGCACCAAACGCCTGTCATCTTTTGTTGAACAGGCAGTTGGCTCAGATATAATCTTCCAGTAATCATTTTGATTGCTTTAAATTGAGGTGTAGTAACTTGAAATCAGGAATAATTACAAAAGTCGCAGGACCGCTGGTAATTGCCGACGGTATGCGTGACGCCAATATGTTTGACGTGGTGCGTGTAAGCAAACAGCGCCTTATTGGCGAAATAATAGAAATGCACGGTGACAAGGCTTCAATTCAGGTTTATGAAGAAACCTCGGGTCTTGGCCCCGGCGAAGCTGTTGAGTCTACCGGTGCACCGCTCTCTGTAGAACTGGGTCCGGGACTTATTGGTTCGATTTATGACGGTATTCAGCGTCCCCTTAATGAAATTATGAAGGTTGCAGGAACTAACCTCAAGAGAGGTGTGGACGTTCCGTCGCTTGACCACAGCAAAAAGTGGCACTTTACACCAACAGCTAAGGTTGGTGACAGTGTAACAGCCGGTGATGTTTTGGGTACAGTGCAGGAAACTAACGCTGTGCTTCATAAAATCCTTGTTCCTAACAAGAAAAGCGGTGTTATAGAAAAAATAACAGAGGGTGACTTCACAATCGACGAAGCCGTTGCTGTGCTCAAAACCGACAACGGCAGTTGTGATATAAAGATGTTTACAACATGGCCTGTTCGTGTGGGCAGACCATACAAAAGAAAGTTGTCTCCCGATATTTTGCTGACAACAGGTCAGCGGCCGATTGATACATTGTTCCCGCTTGCAAAGGGCGGTGTAGCGGCTGTTCCGGGACCGTTTGGTTCGGGAAAAACAGTTGTTCAGCACCAGCTTGCAAAATGGGCTGCAGCCGACATTATTGTATATATCGGCTGCGGTGAACGCGGAAATGAGATGACCGACGTATTAAACGAGTTCCCTGAGCTTAAGGATCCTCGTACAGGTAACTCACTTATGGAGAGAACGGTGCTCATTGCCAACACCTCTGATATGCCTGTTGCCGCAAGAGAGGCTTCAATCTACACAGGTATAACTATTGCAGAATATTTTCGTGATATGGGTTACACGGTTGCACTTATGGCTGACTCAACCTCACGTTGGGCAGAAGCACTTCGTGAAATGAGCGGCCGTCTTGAGGAAATGCCGGGTGAAGAGGGCTATCCTGCTTATCTTGGAAGCCGTCTTGCTCAGTTTTATGAGCGTGCAGGCCGTGTTATTGTAAACGGTAAAGATGATACGGAGGGCGCACTGTCTGTTATCGGAGCAGTATCACCTCCGGGCGGTGATATTTCCGAGCCTGTTTCACAGGCAACTCTCAGAATTGTAAAGGTGTTCTGGGGACTTGATGCAAACCTTGCATACAAGCGCCATTTCCCTGCAATAAACTGGCTGACAAGCTATTCGTTGTATACAGACCAGCTTTCAAAGTGGTTTGAGGACAATGCTGCTCCCGACTTTATGGAGCTTAGAGGCAGGCTTATGGCTTTGCTTCAGGAGGAGGCAGAGCTTCAAGAAATTGTTAACCTTGTAGGTATGGACGCTTTGTCTGCTCCGGACAGACTCAAGCTTGAAACCTCACGTTCAATTCGAGAGGACTATCTCCACCAAAATGCATTTGACCCTACAGATACCTATACCTCGCTCAAAAAGCAGGTGCTTATGATGAGGGCCATCCTCAACTACTATGATAAGGCAAGCGCCGCTCTTGAAAACGGCGGAGATATTGAAATGCTTGTAAATCTGCCAGTTCGTGAGCGTATCGGCAGATACAAGTATGAGCCTGAGGATAAAATTAATGAAGAGTTTGAGTCAATCAAGGCTCAGCTTGACAGTGAAATAAAAAATGTACTTGAAAGGAGTGAGGACTGATGCCAAAGGAATACCGTACCATACGTGAAGTTGCAGGTCCGCTTATGATGATAAGCGACGTTGATGATGTAAAGTATGATGAGCTTGGTGAAATTGAGCTTCCAAACGGCGAAATCCGTCGCTGTAAGGTGCTTGAGGTTAACGGCAGCAACGCTCTGGTGCAGTTGTTTGATTCTGCCGCAGGTATTAACCTTGCAGGCTCAAAGGTTCGTTTTCTCGGACGCTCAATGGAGTTGCCTGTTTCTCCCGATATGCTCTCCCGAGTGTTTGACGGACTTGGAAATCCGATTGATGACGGCCCTGCTCTAATTCCCGAAAAACGCTTGGATATTAACGGCACGCCAATGAATCCTGCCGCTCGTAACTATCCGCAGGAGTTTATTCAAACAGGTATCTCTGCAATTGATGGACTTAATACACTTGTAAGAGGTCAAAAACTACCGATTTTTTCGGCTTCGGGCTTGCCTCACGCTCAGCTTGCGGCGCAGATTGCACGTCAGGCTGCTGTTCGCGGCAAAGACGAACAGTTTGCCGTTGTATTTGCCGCAATGGGTATCACCTTTGAGGAGTCTGACTACTTTGTACAGTCTTTTAAAGAAACAGGCGCTATTGACAGAACCGTTATGTTTGTAAACCTTGCAAACGACCCTGCAATCGAGCGTATTGCAACTCCTCGAATGGCGCTTACTGCCGCTGAGTATCTTGCTTTTGACCGTGGTATGCACGTACTTGTAATTATGACGGATATCACAAACTATGCCGACGCATTGCGTGAGGTTTCAGCCGCTCGTAAGGAAGTTCCGGGCAGACGCGGATATCCGGGATATATGTACACTGACCTTGCAACTCTGTATGAGAGAGCAGGCAGACTCAAGGGTAAGGACGGCTCAATCACGCTTATCCCGATTCTTACAATGCCTGAGGATGACAAAACCCACCCAATTCCTGACCTCACAGGCTACATCACCGAGGGTCAGATTATTCTTTCACGTGAGCTGTATCGCAAGGGTGTTACTCCTCCGATTGATGTTTTGCCGTCACTGTCACGTCTTAAGGACAAGGGTATCGGTCCTGACCGTACAAGAAAGGACCATGCATCAACAATGAACCAACTTTTTGCGGCTTATGCACGAGGTAAGGATGCAAGAGAGCTTATGGTTATTCTCGGCGAGGCTGCACTTACAGATATGGACAAGAAATATGCTGAGTTTGCAGAGGCATTTGAAAAAGAATATGTATCTCAGGGCTATGATGCAAACCGCTCTATTGAAGAAACCCTTGATATCGGTTGGAAACTGCTCCATATTCTTCCAAGAAGTGAGCTTAAACGTATTAAGGACGATATGCTTGACGAGTTCTATGGCAAAGAATAATCGCATTGAAGGTGTTTGCTAATGGCAATTATGAATGTAAATCCTACGCGAATGCAGCTTTCAAAGCTAAAAAAACAGCTTAAAACTGCTGTGCGTGGACACAAAATGTTAAAAGATAAACGTGACGAGCTTATGCGTCAGTTCCTTGATTTGGTGCGAGAAAATAAGGAATTAAGAGAAAAGGTTGAGGCCCAGCTAAAAAATTGTAATGACCACTTTGTTAATGCCGGAGCGGTTATGTCAAAGCAATCTCTTGATGCGTCGCTTATGTCGCCAAAACAGCAGGTGAGCATAGAAACATCTTCTGCAAACGTAATGAGTGTTGACATTCCTGTCTTTTCGTGGGACACCCGAACAAGCAGTGACGGTGACATTTTTCCGTACGGATACGCATTTACGTCATTTGAGCTTGATGATGCAGTGATGTCACTTAATGACCTCTTGCCCGATATGATAAAGCTTGCCCAACTTGAAAAAAGCTGTGAGCTTATGTCGGCGGAAATTGAAAAAACTCGACGCAGAGTAAATTCGCTTGAGCACGTTATGATACCGAGATATCAGGAAACCATCAAGTATATCTCAATGAAGCTTGAAGAAAACGACCGCAGCAGCCGCACAAGACTGATGAAGGTTAAGGATATGCTTCTTGATAAGGCGCATAACTATTCTTCAACGTGATATAATTAAATATATTAAAACAAAAAAGAGGAAACAGCGTTTTACTGTTTCCCCTTTTTCACTTTATAGGAAATTGCCAGAAAATGCTCGGGCAGAGAAGTGTAGATAATATCAATCTGTCTGCTCGAATTGTGGGCGGCGTCACGCCGCTTTTATTTGCAAGACTTATTCAGCGGCAAACTGGTCTTTGCCGACTCCGCAAAGCGGACATACCCAATCCTCAGGTACTTCCTCCCACGGAGTGCCGGCAGCAACACCGTTATCAGGGTCACCCTCGGCAGGGTCGTAAACGTAACCGCAGATTTCGCATACATACTTCATAGTTTTCACCTCTTTTAATATTATATCTCATAATACAAAAGGATATACCGCTCACGTTGTGACCGTATATCCTTTTTAATTGCATAATTACTTAAAGTATCTGTTCAAAAGACCTCTAAAGCCTGCGCCGTGACGAGCTTCGTCCTTAGCCATCTCGTGAACTGTGTCGTGAATAGCGTCAAGGTTCTGAGCCTTAGCACGCTTTGCAAGGTCAAACTTGCCCTCGCAAGCGCCTGTTTCAGCGTCAACACGCATCTCAAGATTCTTCTTTGTGCTGTCTGTGATAACTTCACCGAGAAGCTCTGCAAACTTAGCAGCGTGCTCTGCCTCTTCAAAAGCATATTTTGTAAATGCGGCAGAAACCTCAGGATAACCCTCTCTGTCTGCAACTCTTGCCATTGCAAGATACATACCAACCTCGCTGCATTCGCCCTCAAAGTTAGCTCTTAAATCCTTGAGAATATCCTCGCTGACTCCCTGAGCAACGCCAACCTCGTGAACTGTTGCAAAAGAAGCCTCTTCGTCCATTGCTTTAAATTTTTCAGCCGGAGCCTTACATACAGGACAAGCTTCCGGTGCGGTTGGTCCTTCGTGTACGTAACCGCATACTGTACAATACCATTTCATAATTTAATCTCCTTTGTAATAAAATGTTAATGTGGTAATCTTTCCGAACATTTTGCACAGATACCATAGTAGATAATATCTCTGCTTTTTACTGTAAAACCTAACTTGGCAGGTGCAGGATAATCGTCGGAATTTTGAGCGTTATCGTCAACATCAGTAACACTGTTGCAACAGGTGCATACACAGTGCGAATGTGGTGAAGTAACGCCGTCAATGCGTTCCTCTCCGTTAATATTGCAAATGACTCGTATTTTTCCTTCGTCCTTAAACAGTGCTATATTGCGATACACTGTGCCAAGGCTAAGATCGGGAATGCTTGGCTTGAGAGTTTCATAAACCCATCGAGCACTGGGGTGAGTGTCTGTGGAACAAACTGCGTTATAAATAGCGTTGCGTTTAGAGCTGAAATTCCTTTTAGCCATAGACATTCTCCTTGCTAGTAAGATAAATGATAATCACTATTAACTTTGAAGATATCTTAGCATAAACACAATGTTTTTTAATTACCATAAAGAATTAAAAATAAAAAATAATTTACTATGAGGGAATATTATGTCAGTTATAATCAAAATTCGCAAATTTATAATTCTTGCATTAATCTTAATGTTCACATTGGCAGTGTTAGCAGTATTTCCCGGAGCAAAAGACAATAAAAACGCTGATACAAATGATGCTGTTGAGTTGACGATTATAATGTATCATTCGCTGTTAAAAGACAAAAAACTACAGAATGATTATACTATTTCACCTGACAGCTTTGAGGAAGATTTGCAGTACATAACAAAAAATAATTATTCTACCATTACTGTGGGCGACCTTGTAGATTATGTATATTCAGCAAAACCGCTTCCCCAAAAATGTATTATGCTTACGTTTGACGACGGGTACTATAACAACTATTATTATGCGTTTCCTCTCCTGAAAAAATACGGTTGCAAAGCGGTAATATCTCCGATTGCTTATATGACGGAAAAATATACTAATGACGGTAGTGTATCAACTACTTACGGTCATATCAATGCTGATAATATCAAAGAAATGGTGTCATCAGGTCTTGTAGAGATACAAAATCACTCCTATAATATGCACAAACTCACACCGAGAAGAGGAGTAGCTAAGAAAAGTGTTGAAAGCGATGATGAGTATAAGGCGGTTATTTTAGAGGATATTACACGTGCACAAAAGTATCTCAAGTCAAGTGCGGGGGTGAATCCAAACTGTTTTGTATATCCATTCGGAGCGAAAAGCGACAGTACGCTTGATATTATAAAAGAACTTGGGTTTGTCAGCACTATGACCTGCACCGAAAAGACAAACCGGATTACGCACGACCCCGATAGCTTGTTTGAACTCGGCAGATATCGCCGTGTACCAAGCGAAAGCGTTGAACAGATATTGAATCGCAGAAAATAAAAAGTCGGACAGGAAGAATGTTGTAAAACTTCCGTGTCCGACTAAATTTATATTTTATGAAATCTTAGTTTTGCATCGCTTTGAACTTAAAGCCTCGCACAAAGCGATAAATATAATAAATAGTGGAGTGGTAATAGGCTGCGAAATATTTACTACAGCTTGAACAGAGTAGCAAATAACCGCAGATACGAATACAATAGCAAGTGGGTTTTGTTTTGCTGTTTTGACCGCCCTTGCAATCGCTCCGCCCACTATGGCAAGATATGCCGCAAGTCCCGCTATTCCAACGGTTATCAGATAATTTATGTATTCGTTGTGAGCGGCGTTTGTGGATGAATCTCCGAACTTTGTCAGCTCCTCAAAATATGGAGAAAATGCAAAGTAAAATGTATCGGGACCGCATCCGAATATTTTGTCAATAAATGAAAAATCACCGAATATCCACATTGATCTTATCCACATAAAGCCTCGGTGTGTGCCCCACTTGTCGTTAAATCGCAAAAGGGTGTTCAAATTTCCCAAGTCGGTTTTTGTATCAATACAGCTGAAATATACAACAATCGAAATCACAGCGGCGGCAATTAACGCAAAAATGACTGTAAGTGTAATTGGCACTGCTTTTGAAAGTGTAATGCCCGGCTTTTTAGAATCGAGCAGATACAATCCGATTGTGATTAAACCGATTGCGGCAAGAAGAATGTAGCTTGAGTTTGAGTAGACAAAAAACGATTGATAAGTGTCCATTCCCTTGTTACGGTCATTCATAATAAGAGAAAATAGTCTTAACAGCTTTGAAAAAATCAGCATAACCGAAACGGCGAGAAAATATCTTTTGAGCCTGTCTATTCTGCGTGAATACCAGATGAGATATATTATGAGGAACCCACCTAATCCGAGTATTCCCGAATCACTGTCGGCAACCATAAGAGAGGCAAAACCAATTCCGCTTACAACAAGATACAATGCACGCAGAGAATTTTTCTGTGTGTGAACAGAAAGGGTAATCATCACAGGTAACGCAACGCATATAAAACTTGATAAAAGATTTATGTTGCCGATAGTTGAGGTGAATATGATTTGCTGATGCTCATCAAGTCCGACAAACATCTGAAAAGGGTCGATATAAAAAGAGTTGAGAATTGCAAGGATAAACACAAGCGCAGAACCGCAGGCAAAAGCTACAAACACATATTCAAAGTAGTGGAAAAGCCTGGTTATGAGGAAATAAGCAACCACGTAAAAAATTATCAGTAACAGTCCGCTGTTTCTGCCTGCTGACGCGGCAGACAGCGACTCGCCGAAAAACGCCTCATACGGATGGTCTGAAAGAAGAGTTGAGATAATGCATACAGCTAAAAACGCAAGCACAGCCCAATCGGTAAACGATAGGGTTTTGTACAGGGGTAATTTGTCCGCTCGTTCTTTGGTCTGATTAACGGCAGCGGTGTTGTCAATCGTGTATGTAGCAATTATCAAAAGCTCGGCTACCAAAAGCGCACCTGTTAAAATTATAAAAAAGTAAAATTTATCGTGGCGGATATTAAAAAACCTATTGGAGAAAAACAGCGGAAACAGTGCGAACATAATAAAAAGATAATAGTTCACAAGAGCTTCCTTGACAGTGTATTTTGGAATTTTGTATGTATTTTGCTTTTTATTTGGTTTTGCTGAACTCATATACAGTACCTTTCAAGAGAATTAAATTTATTTGTTTATGAAACAAATGCCCATATTTGCGGCATAGTCAGATATGTTACATTGCACGAAAATCGAACGAGAAAACATTTGTTCATAATAGATTCATAATATAATTCTATACTGCAATTACTGCAATGTCAATTAAAAAAGTATTGTATTTATCGTAAATGAATGTTATAATTACAGAAAATGGACAATAATATGTAAAGCTATGCCATAGTTGTAATGAAAATGAGATTGGATTAAAAGTCGTATGTGGCTGATTGGGTGATTTTATGAAAAAACTTGCAATTTTTGGATTTGACGGTACTCTTGCAGATACCTCGCCGGGTATTTTGTATTGTCTTAATACCACTGTGACTGCAATGGGCTACACTCCCGTTGAGCACGATGCACTGTATGGTGTGATAGGTTCTCCGCTTGAGCAGGCATTTAAAAAGCTCTTTAATATGAGTGATGATGAAATTGAATATGCAACTAACAATTACAGCAAACTCTATTCGCAGAAAGGTGAAGAGATGTTTACTGTCTATGATGGAATTGTTGATGCATTAAAAGAATTAAAAAAGAATGGTTTAATGCTTGCGGTTGCAACACAAAAGCATATTATGTTTACTTCTGATATGCTTGAAACATTTGAATCAGGCGATATTTTTGACGCTGTGTGCGCAACTGATGTTGATACAAATCTCACAAAGGGTGATTTGCTGTTGCAGGCCTGCAACAAGCTTGGCGTATCGGTTGAAGAGAGTGTTCTTATCGGCGACAGCAGAAGCGAGGCAGAAGCAGCGGCAAAGGTGGGAATGGATTTTATTGCAGTGCTCTATGGCTGGGGCTTTAAGAGTAAAGAAGATACCGAGGGGCTTGCCTGCCGTGCATGTGTTAATTCAGCTCCGGAAATTTTGTCGAAGATTTTGATGTTATAATTAAAAAATGTATTGACAAGTCGAATAGATTAATGTATAATAATTAAGCTGTCGCAATAAGTGACAGCACATCGAGGTGTAACTCAGTTTGGTAGAGTGCTTGGTTTGGGACCAAGATGCCGCAGGTTCAAGTCCTGTCACCTCGACCACGGATAACCGCTTAAACAAGCTATTTTAAGGCTGTTTAGCGGTTTTTCTTTTTGCTTTGATTTATTGTCTTGACCACAGCTTTGACCATTTATGATCACTCTATTATTCTTTGCCAGAATAATCTTTGTAGATGAATGAATAAAAGACAAAAGGCTTCGGGAAGCACAATTCCTATCTTTCCGAAACCATATTTTTTTATTTTGCTTATCTTTGTTTACTATGGCGCAAATTTTGAGCATTGTTATGCCGACTTGTTTTGATTTTTCATTCTTTCCTTTTCTTCTGCAATTGCCTAATGCACTTCTCATACTTTCAATGCCTTTGTTTGTGAGATAGCCTTGTCCTGACTTTGAGTAAATCATAAGATGAATGTGCGGATGATGCGTTGTGTTATGAAATGCTCCGTACCATTGCAAGTCGCTTGGCTCTATTTTATGAGCTTTGGCAATCTCAAGAGCGTTTCTTCTGATTAAACTTTTCCAAGCATTTGCATTGTTGTAGCCTAGCCTTTCGGCATCTTCTCTTTTAAGACTTATGACATGAGTCCACACAATTCCGTTGTGATTTGAAACTTTATCCGCTACCTCATCAAGATTTATTTTCTCATCAGTTTGAGAAAACAATCCGTGCTTACCTAACTTCTCAACACCGGGTCTTTCGGCATAATAGTTCACCAGCTTTTTAACACCGCCTATCCTGTCAGCATTGCGTTCAAGAAATTCGTTGAGAAATTCTGTTGCATTAGACTTTGTCTTATTTTCAAGATAGGATTTCATCTCAGGATAATCCCAAGACTCCGGAACGGTTTTAAGTGCAATACATATCAAATCATTTTGCTTTTTGGTAGCGGGGGAGTAATCAATACCATTCGGTAGTTTCTCAACGCCCTCACGAGTGCCCATATATTTTATCAGCTTACCTGCATTTGATGATGCAGGATTTTTTATATATCGGCTTGTAAAAATAATCTTCGACATTTATTAACCTCGTTGGAATTTGTACGCATTTTCAAATGTTATGATACCGTTGTTCCTTGCGACTTCTTCTGAACAAAGCTTATTGAGTGCTGACAACGAATGATTATCAATCTGATTTGTTGCTGCAACGATATTACTCAGCTTTGCTTGTTCTACAGCCACCTTGAACAGCATTTCGGAAATATTTTTCTCAACGCTTTCAATTTCACTTTTTATGGTTTGTGCAAGGATAGGAGAAAGATAATCAATACATTTTTGCTGATGAAGATAACCAATATAGAAATTAACCGCCTGACAGACAAAATCACTTTTTGAAGTTGCATTTGCTGTATCAAGCATTTCTGTTATTTCTTCTACCATTGAAGGTTTCATCCAATAGGCATATTTCTTCTTATTTTCGCTCATTTTTGATAGACACCTCAAATTTTGATTTTTGACATACTGCAAAACCGCATAACAGTCGGCTCTGCCGTCTGATGTAAACCCGTGGGGAGACGCCCCACTTTAACCTGCTTTTCATAATTTCCTCGAAATTATACGTTTCTCCTCAACTGCTCACTGTGAAAGTAATCTATCGCCTCGGTGATTGGACGGATAGTATAGAGCAATGTTCCGTTTCTCTTTTGTCCGGTCTTTGTGTAGACTTCCGTCTTTTCAGTTTCAACCAGGTGCTTTTCTTCAAGGCTTTGAACATATTTCCTGACCGTATTCTGACTCATTTTCAATGCATGTCCGATTGTGCGGTAGCTCGGATAGCACTGATATGTTTTTTTGTTTTCGCACCTTAAAAGATAACTGTACACGGCAATTTCTCCGGAGGATAAGCCGATACAGAATATTTCATTCGGCAGAGTGAAGTAATGTTTTGCATTATTTATAGAATTATATTTCAAATGCTTCCTCCTATGTTCTGCTCAACCCATTTCCGAAATTTATCTTTCGGCACTATAAGCCTTGAACCAATTTTCAAAACAGGAAAGCCTTTTGACCTGACCAGATCATACGCACTCGTCTTTGATATTCCAAGCACTTTTGCAATTTCCAGCACTGATAACATCAACGGCAATTCGTCATAGCTTTTATAGAAATTTTCTTTCATCTTCATCACCTCTGATTTTAAAATAACAGAAAATTGACAGTCAGACAATAGAATTGTATAATCTTAGTTAGAGTGATGTTAATTATCTAATTTTAAAAGAATTTAGATTTTCTAAAATGAGGAGTAGATTATGAAAAAAGATTACTCGGAATATAAACATACAGATTACGAAAAATATAATCTTGCAAGGCAAAGCAACAGCTATGTGTACTATGATTTCTTCATTAACTTTGCATCATTCGATCCGGACTCGAAATTGTTTTCAATCAAAGTTGATAGGGTTAATGAAGACCTGTCTATGAAGGACGCTATTGATGAATTTGAAGAACTTGAACGCTCACTCAGAGAGGTTCGTCCTGATATTTTGTCTGATGAAGATATTGCTGATTATGAACAGAGTAGAGTTGAAGGCTTAGAGAAAAACAAAGCCTTGCGAGAACATTTCTCTGCAAAATATAATATTGACTGGGATGAGTGTGACGAGTATTTTCAAGACCTTATGGACGAATATGAAATTAAAAAAGAAGAGCCGCTTCATAATGTGCTGAGCGGTGCTGTCATTAACCTGCAAATAGGTGAGGGAATACTTGATTTTATCTATGCAGACTTTAAAACACCATTTGAAGAAAGCTACGGATTTGTTTCTGCTTTTGACAACTTCATTAAAAACAGCGAAGAGAAAAGGCACATTGAATTTAATGAAAAACCCGAAAAAATATACAACTGCAATCAGGAAAATGTTGAAATGTTCTTTAGATATACAAACAGCAAACTTTTCATTGAGAATATAGCAAATGCGTCTTTATACTCAGCTATTTGTCCTCCGGTGTTTTTGAAAGAAAACTTACCTGTTGAAGGTCTCAAGTGGTATTACAACTATCTGCTTACATTACAGAATGAGTATAAGGAATTAATAGAATTCTGTTTTGACGAGGACTTTTATCCGGAGGTAATGGAGAAAATCAAGCCGGCTGAAAGGTATTATCTTTACAAAATAATNNACGGATTTGTTTCTGCTTTTGACACCTTGATTAAGACCAATGAAGAGAAACGGAGCTTTGAATTTAATGAAAAACCTGAAAAAATATACAACTGTAATCAGGAAAATGTTGAAATGTTTTTCAGTTATACAGACAGCAAACTTTTCATCGAGAATATAGCCAATGCGTCTTTATATTCAGCAGTTTGTCCTCCTGTGTTTTTGAAAGAAAACTTACCT
>DKXL01000037.1 GCA_002493005.1 Ruminococcaceae bacterium UBA7127 | reverse complement strand
GCCTTTCTTAAAGCTTTTATACAGCTATTACATAATATTTTTGGGCGCAAAATTTGTGAATATGACATCTTTAAGCTAATGGATAAATTCAACCTCAAGTTCACAGTCATCAATTATAAATTTTTGGGGTTTGCCCTGATTATTAGCCGTTATTACTGCACTGCCCTGCGACGTTTTAAGCTCATATGTACCGACTCCGTTATCTTTCTTTTTTAAAACTGCTCTGCCGTCGGCTATGCCTGCGCATACCTCCTTAATTAAGCTCGGAAAACTGCCCTGCGGAATATACGCCTCATCTGCACTGCACACCATATCATCACGTTTTATGTGCAGTTCACTGCTCTTGTATCCAAATTCAATTCCGTCAAGCGACGACGGCGAAGTAATCTGAATATTTATCAGCTTTTGCCTGTTTGAACTCAGGCGACCCTTTAGCTTAATATCATTGTATTGAGCTGTAAAATCTGACGAGAAGTCAGCAGTTAAATCAACAGTCTCCGCAGTTTTGCGGTTTTGCTCCTGTGAGCCACACCCTGCAAATACAAAAATAGGCAATAAAAAAAAGACACATAATGCGCTTACAAACTTGTATGTCATACGACACCTCCTGTTTTATATACGCTACATTATATGTCTTTTCAGTTTTTATCATTCCGCTGAACAAGCACGACTAAAAACCGCAATACTTGTACGCAAGGTGTATACAGTCAATTATATCTGTCGGAAGCATTGAAATTTTGCCAAACTTATCTTTTGTTATATCTCCCGACAAGCCATGAAGATACACGGCAGCTGCGGCGGCTTCAAGCGGCGCTGCTCCCTGTGCAAGGATTGACGCTGTCATACCTGCAAGCACATCACCACTTCCCCCTGTTGCCATTCCGGAATTGCCGGTAGTATTAATCATTACTCTGCCATTCGGCTCCGCAATGATAGTGCCTGCGCCCTTCAGCACAGTAACCACACCGTATTTCTGAGCAAAATCAACTGCAACCCTTACTCTTTCTGAATTAACAAGCTGAACAATCAAGCCGCTCAGTCTTGCCATTTCTCCGGGATGAGGAGTAATTATAATAGGTGCTTTTTTCTTTAAAAGAATTTCAGGGCGCTTTGCAACACAATTCAAAGCATCAGCGTCAAGCACCATGGGCTTTGTACAATTTTCGATTAACGAAAAAACAATTTTTTCCGTATCATCACACACACCAAGTCCGCATCCTACAAGCACAGCAGAGGAATTCTCGGCTTCACTAATCAAAAACGGAATATTCGGCTTGCTTATTCTTCCGTCACAGGTTTCACTGAGCGGAAAATATACACTTTCCAAAACGCTTCCGGCTATAATAGGATAGACACTTTTGGGGACTGCATACTTTAACAAACCGACGCCGCACCTAAGCGCTGCTTTGCCTGCCATAATCGCCGCTCCTGCCATTCCATAGCTGCCGCAAACGCACAGCAAACTCCCTAACGTACCCTTATGTGCATCATCGGGGCGCTTAAACACCGCTTTTTTTACAATATTTTTATCTGTTCTCTCCATAACTATCAACCGTTATTTCTGTTGTAGAATACTTTTAGCACAATATCCTTATTAAGATATGGCTTCATTCCCTTTAAAATCTGCTCATTAGGAGTAAATACAAGCAGACATCTTCCGTGAGCTGCACTGTTGAACACAAGATAATAATTCTCGTCCTTTGCATTAACATCACGAGGAGCAATATATGTTTTCATAAAGTGCATTTTGTTGACTTTTTCATCTGAGTTCTCAAGCATTTCAACTTCTCTTATAGGCACAGTACAAATCTTTTTGCGCTTGCGCAGAGCAATAACCTTTGCAACCTTTAGTTCATCACCCGTAATTGAATATTCATACTCAACCTTTTGACAGCTGAATACATACCACACCATATAAATACCGCCGACAAAAAGGAAAAATGCAACATAATACATATATACAACCTTAATTATCGGTGCGATAAACACACATAACAGCGGAGCTGCAATAAGCAAAAACACAGCAACAATTTTAATAACAAGGGACTTAGTCCTGTTAACCCTTTTTACGACCTGTTCGTTAAATACGTCCAAATTAAGCGCTCCTTTATTTATCGTCTATAATATGATATCATAAATAGTATTTCTTTTCAATAAAAGGCAGTCAAAAAATTGAAACCTTTTTAAACTATGCAAAGTGTTATTAGTAAAAGGTAAAAATCAGGTGAACAAAATGCAAAATCCCGACAACTTCATATCAGGTGCTGTTGAAACATATTCGGATACAATCTACAAAATTGCCTACAACATTACCTGCAACCGCGAGGATGCTCTTGATGTGTGTCAGGATGTGTTTTTGCGGCTTATCAAAAACAAACACAAAATCCGTGATGACTCACATCTAAAGGCTTGGCTCATCAGAACCTGCATTAACTGTGCCAAAAGCAATGTATCGCAATCCTACAAAAAACACCGTGTTCCCATTGAAAATGCTGACCGACTGTCTTATTGCGACAGTCACGATTCAATGATTGACCTTGTTTTTCGTTTACCTGAAAAGTATCGTACAGTAATACATCTGTTCTATTATGACAGGCTTGATATTTCTGAGATAGCAAATATTCTGTCGCTGACAAAATCCGGCGTTAAATCCAGACTTGCACGCGGCAGAACAATGCTTAAGGATATTATTGAAAAGGAGAACTACGTATGATTAAGAATTTTGACTGCAAACAATATGAAAAAGAATATGATGAAATCCGTCTTTCGCAAACCGAAAAAAATATCATTAAAGCAAATATGAACCTTGCCGCTGACGGCATATTGAAAAAAAACAACAAGCATAACTTTAGCGTTAACATTAAAATAATACAGGCAGTTGCCGCAGCTTTATTGGTTGCTGTCATATGTACTTTGATTTATATCTCACCGGATTTTTCAGGCAACAGCAAAAACTACTTTACCATTGTCGCCAATGCCGCAGAAAACAGCACGACGTCAACAAACATCAAAGAAATATACTCCGGCATCTCAACATCAGGCTATATAAGTGACGACAAAGCCCCTAATAAACAGGGCAAATATGATTTTTTCAGCTCCTTTGATATTACAGACTTTAGAATCAAAGGACATAATATTAAAAGCATAACTGTTAAATCCAATAAGAATTTCTGCTATTTTTTCCTTGACTATCAAGCTGATTTAACTAAGTTTTCAGATTGTAATACACTTGAAAATTCGCAATACACAAGTCGCGAGCTTGCAAACTTTGGTAAATTCGGGCAACTATGCTGTGACGGCTTCACCTATACCGTTGAGCCGAGTGAAAATGAACAGCTTATTCAACTTGGCGGTCTGTTCTCCTATATGTTGGAAACTGACAGAACAGACAACGAAATTGACAGCTATCTTACTGAATATGAAAGTCTTGAAACGCCAAAATACGAAATAAGACAAAAGCGCCACAAGGAATACGGCGATGATGTCGCAATTTATCTTACAGATGAAGAAATTGAAATTGAAAACAAGCAAAGCTTATGCACAGACAAATTCATTGAAAAGACTCTTGACGGTGCAACAATCGACATTATAGTAAACTACAAAGACGGCACGTCTGCAAAAACAAAAATAGACGTTGATTATATTGTAGAAAACAGCAACGGAGATATAATCTTTGAAGCAGGAACAGATTACTATAATCTAAACGACTGTGAACGAAAAGACTGTTATCCTCATATTGTGTTCAGATACAAATAAACGTAAATTTTCCTGTAAAGGTATTGCAAAAATATTTTTTTGGTGTTATCATAAGAAAAGATAACACATTGACGAAGAAAGTAGCATTTGCAGAGTATTGTCAAAGAGAATTTGCGCCGCGGCTGAAAGCGCATTACGATACGGCAGGTGTGAAGTTCACTTCTGAGTGGTGAGATTGAACTTTATTCTTTTTAAGAATAAAATATTAGGTTTCAACGGCTGACCCCGTTACAGGTCAAGAAAGTGTTTGCTTTTTATAAATGCAAAAATCAGGGTGGTACCACGGATTATTTCGTCCCTGCGTAAGAAATTACGCAGGGATTTTTATTTTTAGAAAGCTACTCAAAAGCTATCTAAAAAACATGGTAACACAATCAAGCTATCTGCTAAATTTTTAAGCGGTATCACGCCGCTTTTACTGCTAATTGCTTCAAATACGAGCATATTTTTATCGGAGGTAATTTATGAACGAAAAACTATTAAGTCTTAAAGACGAAATCGTGTCAAAGCTCGATCAAACTAATGATTTGATTGACCTTGACAAAATCAGAGTTGCTTATCTCGGCAAAAAAGGCAGCATAACAGCTCTGCTCAAGGGTATGAAGGACTTGTCAAACGAAGAACGAAAGAACTTTGGTGCAGAGGTAAACCAACTTAAAGCACAAGCCGCACAGCTTATTGAAGAAAAACTTGCCGACCTCAAGCAAAAGGAAATTCAGCGAGAAATCTCATCAATGCCGCAGTTTGATATCACCTCCCCTGCAAATCTTGAGCGAGGTTCATATCATCCGATTACTCTTGTACAAAGAGAATGTGAAAACATCTTTAGAACTATGGGCTTTTCGATTGAGGATTATCCCGAAATAGTTACCGACTATGAGTGCTTTGAGGCACTTAATATACCAAAGCATCACCCTGCAAGAGATATGCAGGACACCTACTATCTTGACAACGGTCAGCTGTTAAAATCACACACATCGGCTGCTCAGAATGCAATTCTTAAAAAATACAGTAAAAATCTTATTGAAAACGATACTCCAATCAAGGCTATCTTCCCCGGCAGATGCTTTAGAAACGAGGCAACCGATGCTTGTCACGAAAACACATTTTTCCAGATGGAAGGCGTAATGGTTGACAAAGATATTTCTATTTCCAACCTTATTTACTTTATGAAAACTATGCTTTCCGAGGTTTTCAAAAAAGACATTAAGGTTAGACTTCGTCCCGGATTTTTCCCGTTTGTGGAACCGGGCTTTGAGCTTGACATAAGCTGTCTTATCTGTGGCGGCGAGGGCTGTCCGTCCTGCAAACACAGCGGATGGCTTGAGCTTTGCCCCTGCGGAATGATTCACCCGAATGTATTGCGTGAGGGCGGCATTGACCCCGAAAAATACACGGGCTTTGCGTTTGGTCTTGGCCTTACAAGACTTGCAATGATGAAATACGGAATTAAAGATATAAGAGATTTAAACAGTGGCAGTCTAAAGGCATTGTCACAGTTTACAGATGATGAATAAGGGAGGAGTAACATTATGTTTTTATCAATGAACTGGATTCAAGACTTTGTTGACCTTAGCGGTCTTGACAAGCTGGAGCTTATCCACAAATTCTCTCTTTCCACTGCTGAGGTTGAAAACGAGATTTTCCACAAAGGCTCAGACATCAGCGGAATTGTTGTTGCAGAGATTAAGTCTGTTGAAAATCATCCGGATTCCAAAAAACTGCATCTGTTAAAGGTTGATGCCGGTAACGGTGAGCTTACCGATGTTGTCTGCGGCGCACCAAATGTAAGAGTCGGACTTAAAACCGCATTTGCAAAGGTTGGTGCACAAGTCGGCGAAATCACTATCGCTCCTCGTCCGCTTGCCGGTTTTACATCATACGGTATGTGCTGCAGCGAATCTGAAATCGGAATCAGCGATGACCATTCGGGGATTATGGAAATCACCGACGATATTCCAAACGGAACTGACATCAAGGATGCATACCAAATTGATGATATTGTATTTGAGGTTGACAACAAATCTCTTACAAACCGTCCTGATTTGTGGGGACACTACGGTATCGCAAGAGAATTTGCAGCGCTTGCAGGCAGAGAGATTAAGCCTCTTGAGCTTGATGATTTAAACCAGTATAACAGTCTTTCAAAGGTAGATATGAAGATTGAGGACTCACTTTGTCAGCGTTACAGCTGCTTGCAGTTTGAGAACATTTCACGCAACGTAAGTCCTGTTAATATGAGAATCCGTCTTTTCTACTGCGGTATGAGAGCAATCAATTATCTTGCCGATCTTACAAACTACCTTATGCTTGAAATGGGTCAGCCTATGCACGCATTTGACTCACGCAAGGTTGAAAAAATCAGAATTAAGCGCTTTGACAAGCCGTTTGTTTTTCAGACTCTTGACGGTGTTGAGAGAAACATTGACGAGAACACACTTATGATTTGCAACGGTGACACACCTGTTGCCATTGCAGGTATTATGGGCGGACTTGACTCCGAAATCGTTGAGGATACAACTACTCTTACCCTCGAGTCAGCCACATTTAATGCAGTTTCTATCCGTAAATCAACCGTAAGGCTTGCACACCGCACAGACGCGTCAATGCGTTACGAAAAATGTCTTGACCCTGAGATGACGGTAACGGCTATTGCTCGATTTGTAAATCTTCTCAAAAAGTACGACAATGGTGTTAAGGTTGTGTCTGCGCTTACAGACGAATACGCTTTCCGCTACGACAAAATCGTTCTTGACTTTGACAAAAAGTTTGTAGACCGCTATACAGGCATTTACATTGACAACGACACTATAGTAAAAACCCTTGAAAGCCTCGGCTTTAAGGTTGAGCTTAATGATGATAACTTCAGCGTAGAGGTTCCATCGTGGAGAGCAACCAAAGACGTTACTATCAAGGCTGACATTATCGAAGAAATCACCCGTATTTACGGCTACGACAACTTTGACATCAATACCACCCGTTCCCCGCTCTATCCCGTCAGAGCTTCCGTTGTAAAAACTACCGAGAACAAGGTTAAAGATATTCTTGTAAAGAAATATAATCTTCACGAGGTTCACTCATATATTTGGGCTTATAACGACGAGCTTAAAGCAATTAATATTCCTGTTGAGAATAATATTAAGCTTGCCAATGCAACAAATCCCAACATTGAAACTATCCGCAATTCAATGATACCAACTCAACTTTGTCAGGTTAAATCGAATGTTTCGTTTGCTCCTGATTTCGGTATATTTGAAATCGGCAGAGTGGTAAACGGGCTTGACGAAAACAATCTTTGTATTGAAAACAAAAAGCTTGCAATAACACTTTACAGCAAAACCAAAAATGTCAAGGACGTTTACTTTGAGTTAAGAGATATTCTTGCAGTTATTACAGACGACCTCAAGCACAAGGCTCTTACCTTTAAAAAGGCAGAGCCAAAGCACAGCTATGAGCACCCTGTAAATCTCAACACAATCCTGCTTAACGGCAAAGAAATCGGAACAATCGGCATTGCTCATCCGACAGTAAGCAAAAAAATAGACAAGAAAGCCTCTATTGTTTTTGCTGAAATTGATGTAAATGAATTTTCATTTACTGATGCAGCCGCAATTATGTATGATGAGCCGTCAAAATTCCCGCCTATGGATTACGACATCAGCATTGAAGTTCCCGACGGTGTATTCTATGACACACTCAGCGAGTGCTGGAAGTCAGTAAACAGTGACATTTTGAAAAACACAAAAATTGTTGATACTTACGACACAGATACAGTTCACAGCATTACTATTCGCTTTGAATTTTCTTCTAGCGAGCGTACACTTTCATCAAATGAGGTGCAGAGTGTTATGGACAGCGTAATCGCAAATCTTGCCGACGCAGGCGTTAAGCTAAGACAATAAATTTTATAATCAGCCCAAGGCAAAGTCATTGCCTTGGGCTTTTTGCACAAGTTTTTGCTAAATTAATAAAATTTAGCTTGAAATTTAGTTTAAAATATATTATAATAGCCTAATAGGAGGTGTTTCAGTATGTTAGATAAAACTATGATTTTCTCACTTGGAGAGGAAAAGGACGATCACATCAAGCGTAGTCTGACTATCGTTTATGATGCACTCAGACAAAAAGGATACAACCCTATCAATCAGATTGTAGGCTATATTCTCAGTGAAGATCCAACCTATATTACAACATATAACAACGCTCGTAATATCATTAGTAAAATTGATCGCGACGACTTACTTGAAGCACTGGTAAAATCGTACCTTAATGTTTAAGAAAGGATGATGCCTTGTGGCTACCGCCAAAAATGACGCTCAGAAGTTTTCTACCTACAAGGGCAGACCTCTTGTTCGCTGTGGAGATGAGATTTACTACGGCAGTATGGAAGAACCGTATGTTATAAGAATGCAGATTAAATCAACAAAAGATGTCAACGGCACACAGATTGCCGATAAGGTTACCATTCAGCTTATGGCAACCGACCCGTATCTTTCTCCACGCAAGCAGCTTATTAAATCAAGCGAAAAGAAGGGCTTGTTCCTCGCAATGGACATTGCTGATATATGGCTTGAAAGAGCACTTGCAAACAAAATCTAACACAAAACAGCACAACCGACAATTTTACGGTTGTGCTGTTGTTTTTTTACTTTGTCTTATTTAATTTTGTTTTAGATTACCTTGTAGCCCTGTTCCTCAACTGTTTTCTTCAGTATATCGTCTGCAATTTCAGAATTCAGTGTGAGCACAGCCGTGCCCTGTTCATGACTTACCTCAGCCGAGTTAACCTGCGGCAAAGCCTCAAGCACCTGCTTTACTCTTGCCTCGCAATGCGGACACATCATTCCCTCAATTTCCATAGTTTTTTCCATTTTTAAATTCTCCTTTTTCCTTTTTTGTTTTATTTTTTATCACGCTTTGGACTGCATATATTAACAAAGTTAAGTCTGAGCGCATTAGTTACAACACAAACGCTTGAAAGACTCATTGCAGCCGCACCAAACATCGGATTAAGCTGCCATCCCAAAAGGCTGATGTACACACCTGCCGCAAGCGGAATACCAAGCACGTTGTAAATAAATGCCCAAAACAGATTTTCGTGAATATTTCTAAGCGTTGCCCTGCCAAGTCGGATTGCCGCAGGCACGTCACTAAGCCTGCTTTTCATCAACACAACATCAGCCGCATCAATAGCAACATCGGTTCCTGCGCCGATTGCAATTCCCAAGTCGGCGGCTGTCAGTGCAGGCGCATCGTTAATTCCGTCGCCTACCATTGCAACTATGCCGCTTTGTCTTAGTTGTCTTACATTTTTCTCTTTGCCGTCAGGCAAAACACCTGCAATAACCTCGTCAACGCCTGCCTGCTTACCGACTGTCTTTGCAGTCCTTTCGTTGTCGCCTGTAAGCATAACAACCTTTATTCCCATATTTTTAAGTTCGGACACTGCCTTTGCGCTGTCCTCTTTTATTATATCTGCTACGGCAATTATACCCAAAAGTATATTTCCTTTACAGAAATATAATGGTGTTTTTCCCTCGTCAGCAAGTATTTCCGACATTGATTTTATTTCATCTGACACATCGGCGTGCTGTGAAATAAATTTAAAATTTCCGCCGTACAAATTTTCACCGTTAATTACAGCAGTAAGTCCGTTGCCCGGCAACGTCTTAAAATCAGTTACATCATACGGTGTAAGATTATACTCTCTGGCTCTGCGGTTAACAGCACTTGCAAGCGGATGTTCACTCTTGCATTCAAGAGAAAATGCAATCTTTAACAGTTCGTTCTCACTTAGTTTATTAAAAGGCAAAATATCCGTAATGGCAGGCTCACCTTTGGTGATTGTGCCTGTCTTGTCAATCACTACAGTTTGTATCCTTCCTGCTGTTTCAAGCGATACAGCCGTTTTGTATAATATACCGTTTTTTGCGCCTACACCATTGCCAACCATTATGGCAACAGGAGTTGCAAGTCCCAATGCACACGGACAGCTAATAACAAGCACGGAAATTGCTCTTGCAAGTGAAAATCCAACACTTTGGCCGCACAACAGCCATACGATTGCGGTTATTACAGCTATTATCATTACCGCCGGCACAAACACACCTGATACTTTGTCTGCGATTTTAGCAATAGGCGCTTTTGTTGCCGCCGCATCACTTACCATTTTTATAATCTGCGAAAGCGTTGTATCCTCTCCGATTCTGGTTGCTTCACAGCGAATAAAACCCGATTGATTTATTGTCGCGGCTGACACAATATCGCCGATATCTTTATCAACAGGAATACTCTCACCAGTAAGCGCCGACTCATTAACCGCACTGCTGCCCTCTATAACAACTCCGTCAACAGGCACATTTTCTCCGGGACGAACCACAAACACATCGCCCTTTTTAACCTGTTCGATTGAAACCTCAACCTCTTTGCCATCCTTGATTATCGTAGCAGTTTTCGGCGCAAGCTTCATCAGCCCCTTAAGAGCATCTGTAGTCTTTCCTTTTGAGCGAGCCTCAAGCATTTTGCCTACAGTTATGAGCGCAAGTATCATAGCCGCCGATTCAAAGTAAAATTCGTGCATATAATTCATTACAGAATTAACATCACCTCTTAGTTGTGCGTCTGTCATGGCAAAAAGCGCCGCTGTACTGTAAATAAAGGCTGTTCCTGAACCAAGCGCAACAAGAGTATCCATATTAGGAGCACGATTTATAATGCCCTTAAAGCCACTGATAAAAAACTTTTGATTTATAACCATTACTATTGCGGACAGCAATAGCTGAATAAGTCCCATAGCAATATGGTTTTCAGCTAAAAAAGACGGCAATGGAAACCCCCACATCATATGTCCCATTGAAACATACATCAATGCTGACAAAAACACCAGCGAAGCTATCAGCCTTCGCCTTATATGCGACATTTCGTTATCAATCGGCATATTCTCATTTGAAGCCGAACTCGTTTTTTGTCCTTTTAACAAAGCACCGTAGCCTGCTTTCTCAACTGCTGAAATAATATCCTGAGATTTAACAGAGCCTTCAACAGACATTGAGTTTGTCAGCAGGCTCACCGAACAAGACTCAACTCCGTCAACTTTAAGCACCGCCTTTTCAACCCTTGCACTGCAAGCGGCACAGCTCATACCGGTTACATTATATTGCGTCATATTTCCTCCCTATTTCATAAGCTTTTTTAGCACATCAACAAGCTCGTCAATAGTATTATCGTTGCCGCGGCGAATATCATCGGCAACACAAGTTTTTATGTGTTCTGCAAGTAATTCCTTATTAAAAGCATTAAGAGCCGCATTTACAGCCGCCACCTGAACAAGAATGTCAGGACAATAAGCGTTCTTCTCAACCATACCTCTAATTCCTCTTATCTGTCCCTCAATTCGGTTAAGCCTATTGACAAGCGCCTTGTACTCCAGCTCACTTCTATGTTTAGTTTTGTGACAAAAGTTATTTTCCATATATTAAACCCCACAGATAAATATTATGTATACCCCCTATGGGTATTTTGTGTTTATATTATATACCCCTATAGGGTATATGTCAATAGAAAATGTTTCAATAATAAATCAATGTTATATTAATTCTAAATACTAAAAAAGCGGCGTGACGCCGCCCACAATTCGGCAACGTGACATTGCATCCATTTTTGAGCAGACAGCTTGATAGTGTCTACACTTTTGTGCCCGACCGGTTTCGAGCATTTTCCTATAAAGTAAAAAAGCACCGCACATTACTGTGCGATGCTTGATGTATTGACACTAAAATTAGTCTGCAGAATAAGGAAGCAAAGCAAGGTGGCGAGCACGCTTGATTGCAACTGTAAGCTCACGCTGATGTCTTGCGCAAGTGCCTGTTACACGGCGAGGAAGAATCTTTCCTCTTTCTGACATATAACGGCGAAGACGAGCGATATCTTTATAATCGATATTCTCTACCTTGTCAACGCAGAAACCGCAAACCTTCTTGCGAGCCTTTCTGCCACGGTTCATTGGTCTGTCTGCCATAGTGAAGTTCTCCTTTCAATGAGAATATATTAAAATTAGTTGTAGTTAAAATGGTAAGTCGTCATCAAGCGGCATTTCCTGAAAATCTGAGTTTGAACCACTCTGATATGATGCAGGGGCCTGTGGAACATCCTGCTGATATGACTGATTGCCACCGTAGTTGGGAGCAGCATAAGTCTGATTTCCACCATAAGCCTGATTGTAACTGCCTGCGTTTTCACGGCGTTCACCGGTGAATGACACATTGTCAGCGACAACTTCAACAACATAACGGTTTGTACCGTCCTTTGCCTGATAGGTACGGCTCTGAAGCTGACCTTCAACGGCAATAAGCGAGCCCTTGCCAAAATAACGGCAAACAAACTCAGCGGTATTTCTCCAGCAAACTACATCAAAGAAGTCTGCCTTGCGCTCCTCGCCGCTTTTAACATAACTGCGATCTACTGCAATGCGAAAGCTTGTTACGCTAACGCCCGTTCCTGTTGTTTTAAGTTCAGGGTCAGCAACAATTCTGCCCATCAAAATTACTCTGTTTAACATACTGTGTTCCTTTCGTGTTCGGGAAAATCCCTACAATGTGATTATTCGTCTTCCTTTTTGATAATGATTGAACGCATTACGCCTTCTGTGATTTTGTAGATACGGTCAAGCTCTGCAGGGAACTCAGCTGTGCTTTCAAAATCAAAAAGAACATAATAACCTTCGCTCTCCTTGTTGATAAGGTAAGCAAGCTTTCTCTTGCCCCATTCGTCAACATTCTTCAAAGTGGCATGCTTTTCAATGAGAGCCTTGAACTTTTCAACGATAGCCTGAATGCCTTCTTCGCCATTCTTCATTGAAATGATCATTACGGTTTCGTAATTAGCTGTTACTGCCATTATATTGCACCTCCTTCTGGACTTTATGGCGGCTTGCGCCGCAAGGATTTGTTGCATAAAGCAACAGATATATTATATCATAAAATGAAAGCTTGTCAACAATTTTGTAATATGTTTCGTAAGTTTTTCCGGTTTTTCCGGTTTTTCCTGCCATTTTACAAAACATTCATTTGCTTTAACACGCGACTAAGCTGTGCTATGGGTAATCCCACAACATTAAAATAATCTCCGTTAATGTTCTTTACCAGCAAAGCACCTCTGCCCTGTATACCATATGCTCCTGCTTTGTCCATCGGCTCACCTGTCAATACATATTCCTCGATTTCCTTATCACAAAGCTCAAAAAACTCAACATCCGTTGTCTGTGAAAATCTAATGCACCGCCCTTTTGCGCACACGCTTACGCCCGTTATCACCTTGTGCGTTCTTCCCGAAAGTCTTGCAAGCATTTTCTTCGCATCTTCAAAATTTTGAGGCTTGCCGAGCATTTCTCCGTCTATAAATACTCCTGTGTCGCAACCGATAACCACATCATTACTATGTCCGTTATGATAAATGTGTTCTGCCTTTTTTGACGCAAGATATTCCGGATATTTTTCAATTTCTATATTTTCTGTTACCGACTCCTCAATGTCCGCAGGTTCAATGCAAAAATCATCTACTACCAGTTTTAAAAGTTCTTTTCTTCGAGGAGAAGCTGACGCAAGTATAATCAATTTAATTACTCCTTTTATATTTAAAAATTCTGCATTGCAACCATCAATGTGATTAACCGCATCACACTACGGCAAGAATGTTACATATTCCAACTATTTGATATCTATATTGCTCTCAGTTGTATCGTCTGTAAAATTTTCTAAATTCCTGCTACTCACCGTTCATCGTCCGCTCAAAGAATTCTAAAATCTTTTCTTTGGCGACTTCTTTGCTTGCATTTGATACTTCTCCAAAAACAGTAAACGTTCTGTTTTCTATGTTTCTGAATATCTCCAAAATTCTTGATGTTTCATCAGGTTTGTTGGCGACAACTTTTTCTGCACATTCACAAACTATTGAAAATTCAGTTATCGCATCAGTACAAAGCGCATTATAGTATTGATCGCGAACCGAACTCCACTTATCATCCGTGTCAACAGCAAGCAGATTTACAATTATCTTCCATGTATTCCACGCAATAAACTTTGTTTTGTGCATTAAACACTTTGCAATATAATCAAAGAACGGATAAACAGCTTTAGGATTGCTTTGACTGATTTTCTCTAATATTTTTTGCGCCCGCTTTGAATCGTCAAAACGTTCGTCAATCATGATGTCCACTAATAACGGGATTACTAAAATCTCATTTTGCGCAAGGTCAACATAATATTCATCCTCATAATTTTGTAAAAATTCATTGTAAATATACTGTAACCCCATTCTATCCCATCCTTACAAAACAATATATATTATTATTTTTATAATACTATATCAAGATAACTATTTCGAGATGTGATACTTCAAACATTTAATTTTTACACAAAAAATCCCTCGAATTCTAAAAACTCAAGGGATTTTAATGTGCATTTTTACTTTTTTTCACTAACTGTAACTCATTTCTATGCTTGATTTAAAACTACCATAAATTATTTTAGCTTGCTGTGTATGAAAGTGTAAGTGTATCATCACCGTTATCAACGAGTGTAAATGTTACTTCTCCGGCAGGTGCCATAAGCTTGTCTGCATCTGTGCCAAGGTTTGCTGTGTTAAGAAGTGTT
>DKXL01000032.1:90552-91369 GCA_002493005.1 Ruminococcaceae bacterium UBA7127 | reverse complement strand
ATATGCTCAAAAACTACAATATTTTGTTTTATTAATATTATAAGTTTTTAATTACAATAATAGATTAAATTGAGACAAAAAGAAATTGCATTTTTTAATTGCAATTTTGGCAGAATTGAGTTATAATAAATTGGAATGGTATTTACATAATGGGTAATTTTATGATAAATAAATAACAGCAGTTTTTGTATCGGTTATTTACTTAAATTGCGGGGTTTGAGAGGAAAGATTAAATAATGGATTCATTTGATGACGCTTGGAAATTAATATGTGACTACTGTAAAACTAAGATAACAGATGTAGCTTACAATACCTGGATTAGCAGAATAAAACCGCTTAACCTTGATTTTGACAAAAACACGGCTTATCTTGCCGTTCCAAACGAATTTCATTGTCAAACACTTAAGCGCTGCTATATGCCTCTTTTAAAAGAGGCTTTTACTGCAATATTTGACACCGAATTTAATATTGAGTTTAAAACACCGAAAGATCTTGATTCAACACCTGTTGTTGAAAAAATAGAAGAAAAAATTAAAGACACCACATATGAGTATACCTTTGATACATTTATTGTAGGCTCCTCAAACAAGTTTGCTCACGCTGCATGTCTGGCTGTTGCAACTAATCCTTCTCATGCCTACAATCCGCTTTTTCTTTACGGCAACTCCGGTCTTGGCAAAACTCATCTGCTGTATGCTATCGGCAACGAAATCAAAAAAAATGACCCTAACAAGGTTATTTGCTACATAAAAGGCGACGATTTTACCAACGAGCTTATTGAGTCGCTTCGTCTTGCAAAGATGAGCGAGTTCAGACA
>DKXL01000032.1:46732-90222 GCA_002493005.1 Ruminococcaceae bacterium UBA7127 | reverse complement strand
AAAAAAAAAAAAAAAAAAGCCGATATACTTCTTGTAGACGACGTTCAGTTTATCGGAGGCAAAGAGAGTACACAGGAGGAATTTTTTCACACTTTTAATGCTCTTTATGACGCTCAAAAGCAGATTGTTCTCACTTCTGACCGTCCTCCAAAGGAAATAAAAACACTTGACGACAGACTTCGTTCCCGATTTGAACAAGACCTTATTGCAGACGTACAGCCTCCGGATATTGAAACAAGAATAGCTATTATCAAACGCAAAGCAGAGCTTGTTGAAATTGACCTTTCTAATGATGTGTGCGAGTATATTGCATCAAAAATCAAGTCGAATATTCGTCAGCTTGAGGGTACTGTTAAAAAACTCAAGGCGAAATCTTTGCTGAATAATGAAAAGCCTACAATATCTTCAGTTCAGGAGGTTATTGCCGATATTCTGAACAATGATGTTCCTCCGGAGGTTACTGTTGAACGCATTATTGATGAGGTTGCACGTACATATGGGGTTTCATCTGAGGAAATTCGTTCACAAAAGAACAGAAGCGCAAATATCAGCAACGCAAGACACATTGCAATTTATGTTACAAGAGAGCTTACAACACTTTCAATGGTTGCAATAGGTGAAGAATTCGGTAACCGTCATTACTCAACTATTATATATACACTGCAAAAGGTTCAAAAAATGATGGACAATGACCGCAAGGTTAAAGAAATTATTGAAGACACAATCAAAAATATCCGTGACAGATAGTTTTTAATCTATATAAGCCTGCCTAAAACAGTCGAAAAAAATTGTTTATACTATCAATCCATTTTCTAGAATTGTGAATAATGTCACGTTGATTTTATTAACATTATTTTTAACATTCCATAAACATTTTTTAACTTGATGTTAATAGTTTCTTATTTTTCAACTTTGATTAACAACAATAAACAAAATGGAAAATTTTATTGTTTATGTGTTTTTTTAGGATACAAGCCTTGTTTGAGGCTTTTCCCACATTTTAACATTCCCTACTACGACTACTGAAAATAATATATTATAATGATTGGAGAAGATTGCAACCGTGAAAATTTCGTGTTTAAGAACTGATCTTGCAAATGCAGTTTCAAATGTTTCAAGAGCAGTATCAACCAAAGCATCAATTCCTGCACTTGAAGGAATACTTATAAAAGCATACGAAAATAACCTGAATATATCAGGCTACAATCTTGAAATAGGCATAACAACAGACATAGAGGCTACTATCAAAGAAGAAGGCGAAATTGTTGTAAGTGCCAAACTTTTTCTTGACATAGTACGCAGATTGCCTGAAGAAGTTGTTATGATTGAAACAGACGAAAGAATGGTTACATATATTTCCTGCGGTAATGTTAATTATCAGATTGTGGGAATGTCATCTGTTGAATATCCCGATCTTCCGACATTTGAAAAAACAGACGGACTTACAATTAATGCAAAAATTCTGCGTGATATGATAAGACAAACCGTATATGCAGTCAGCGAAAACACAGCAAAGCCTATTTACACAGGCTCTCTGTTTGAAATTGAGGATAAAGTATTTAAAATTGTTGCTATTGACGGCTACAGAATGGCTATTCGCAGTGAAAATGTTGACAGCGAAAGTAAAAACAGATTTGTCGTTCCGGGAAAAACTCAACAAGAAGTTCTTAAGCTATTGAATGATGATGAAGATAATGTTGAAATTATCATCGGACAGCGCCATATTACATTCCAAATTAAAAACTACAAAGTCATTTCAAGACTTATTGAAGGAACATTTCTTGATTATAAGTCTACAATACCAAACGAAAATAAAACCGAAATTGTTATAAATACAAGAGTTATCATAAATGCTGTCGAAAGAATGTCGCTTCTTAATAACGACAGAATTCAAAGTCCTGTAAGATGTAATTTTGCAGAAGATGAGATAAAACTTTCGTGTACGTCTGCTGTCGGCAGAGCAAATGACGTTATTTCTGTTCCGATTATCGGAGAGCCTGTTGAAATCGGATTTAATAACAGATATTTGCTTGATGCATTAAAGAATACCGATACGGACGAGGTAAAACTTGTGCTTAACGGGGCATTGTCACCAATGATAATAAAGCCTGTCAAGGGTGATTGCTTTGTAAGTATTGTTGTTCCGATGAGGTTAGCAAATGAGAACTGAGAAAATAAAAATAGACAGCGAATTTATAAGACTTCAGGATTTGCTGAAGCTCGGCGGGGCAGTTGAAACAGGCGGTCAGGCTAAAATTGTAATACAAAACGGCGATGTAAAAGTAAATGATGAAGTATGCACAATGAGAGGCAAAAAAATGCGCCGCGGAGATGTTGCAGTGTTTGAAGATATAATCTTAACTGTTGAATGATTTTGGGATTGATAAAGTGAGAGTAATTGCACTTAAATTTGAAAATTACAGAAATCTTAAGGATAATATAATAACCCCTTGTGACGGTGTAAATATAATTTACGGCGATAATGCCCAAGGAAAAACCAATTTACTTGAATCAATCTGGCTTTTCTGCGGCGGGCATAGCTTTAGGTCATCAAAGGACAGCGAGGTTATTAATTGGAACAGTGACTATGCAAAACTTGAGATGAGATTTTTCGGACAGGAAAGAGAACAAACTGCAAAGATTCTGTTTAAGGGCAATAAAAAACAGGTGGAAATTAACGGAGTTGAAAAAAAGTCGGCCGCAGCGCTTATCGAAAAATATTGCGCCGTTGTATTTTCGCCGGAACATCTGAATTTAATAAAAAGAGGACCGTCTGAAAGACGAAAATTTATTGACAGTGCAATTTGCAGAGAAAAACTGAAAAATGCTGTTATTTTATCAAAATACAACAGAATTTTAAATCAAAGAAATTCATTGTTAAAGGATATTTTAAGACGGCCGTCACTTGAAGAAACACTGGAAATATGGGATGAACCGCTGATAAAAAACGGTGCACTGCTGATAAAAAAAAGAATTGATTATGTTAATCTTTTGTCAAAGAGAGCTGCTGTTTATCATGACGGTATTTCAAAAAGCAGTGAAAAATTGAAAATAGCTTATATTTCAAGCTGTGATGTTACACAAAATGACAGTCTTGATGAAATATATTACAAATTAAAAAACAGTATTGAGAAACACAAAAAAGAAGATATAAAAACAGGATTTACAAATATCGGTCCTCATCGTGATGATATTGAAATTATCATTAATGATAAAAACGCAAAGTCTTTTGCTTCACAGGGACAGCAACGAAGTGCAGTTTTGTCGCTTAAACTTGCAGAAGCTTCTGTACTCAAAGAGAGAATGGGTGAGCAGCCGATAATTTTGCTTGACGATGTTTTGTCTGAACTTGATTCAAAGCGTCAGGATTTTTTACTCAATGAGCTTTTGGATTGTCAGGTATTTATTACTTGCTGTGAAAAATCAAACAAAGAACAGCTTAAAAACGGCAAAGTATTTTATTTGTCGAACGGTGAGGTGAGCTGATGTATCTTCATCTTGGTCAGGATACTGTAATTACAACAGATAATATAATAGGAATTTTTGATATTGACGAATGTACGATTTCAAAAAAAACGAGAGATTATCTGACTATGGCAGAAAAAAATAAAAGAGTTGTGAATGTTTCATTTGAACTGCCAAAATCGTTTGTTGTGTGTGAAAAAAATAACAAAATTACGGTTTATATCAGCCAGCTTTCTACAAAAACTCTTTTGACTCGTATTAGTAAATTTGAACAAACAATCAGACAACGCGACGTTGCATCAATTTTAGGGTAGACAAATTTAATTTACAATTTACAATTATCAATTTTGGTCGTGCAGACAGCTTGATAGTATCTACACTTTTGTGCCCGACCGTTTTCGAGCATTTTCCTATAATGTTAAAAAATTAAAGGGAAGAAATCGAAAGTTAAAAAATTTGATTAAAATAAAAGCTGGGCAAAGAAGTTTTAACTTAGATGAATCTATCTGCCAAAAGTTAAAAAATAAAAAACGTAAAGAGAAGAAATGGAAAGTTTAAAAGGTAAATAAAAATAAAAGTTGGGCATAGAAGTTTTAATTAAGATAAACTTATCTGCCCAAAAGTTAAAAAACATAAAAGTTGGGCATAGAAGTTTTAATTAAGATGAACCTATCTACCCAAAGCTAAAAAGGTGAGAAAATGAAAATTAAGAAATGTCCTTATTGTGGAAAAAGAATTTCATATGTATCTTCATACGCAAGCAGGCGAAAGGGCGAATATGTGTGCGTAAGGTGTGACAAGGAGAGCAAAGTTGTAGTCAGTAAAAAGGTAATATTTGCATTTGCAGTTGCCGTATTGATTTCTCTTGGAATTATGGCAGGATGGATATTTGCAGGGCTTTTAAATAATCCGCTGGGAATCTTGCTGGTTGCAATACCGTTAATTATTTTTGCAGTGCTGACACCAAAATTTGTTTTCTTTGAACCATTGAAAAAATATAAAAAGTCAATGGAAGCAAAAAAAGAGGGAATTGCATATTCAGATAATCTTATTACTTCTGAGCTTGATGAAAGTGATACATATTCATTTTCACCGATATCAAGTGATACAGGCGGTTTTCAAATTAACGCAGATGTGTTTAATAAAATTAAAGCTGAACGCAATGAATCAAAAGAAAAACTTATCGGCAATGATATTATGTCTGAATCAGGCAAAATATCTGAGGAAAATTATGTTTCTGTAAAAAGTGATGTTTCACAAAATCACGTTTCAACAGATGTTCCTCTTAAAAAAATTCATTCTGAGCAGACAATAAGAAGAAGTCATCATTATATGCCGAGTGACGACATTGATAATAAGAATACGCAGCAAAGGCGGCAAAACGGCAACAGATATTCATCAAACAGAAAGTTTTAAGGGTGAATTATGTTTAAGCTGCCTACTTGTCCACACTGTAATACAATTTACAGATACGGTGATGTAAAAAAAACGATAAATGAAAAATCGCATAAATGCTATAATTGCAAGAAAGATTTTAAGGTTTCAAAAAAAGGATTATTGGTATTACTTTTATTGTTGATTATTTTTGAAATTACTGTAAATCTTTTAGAACTTAATATTTTTGCAAATATAAATTTTATGGCTTTGACAGTGACAAATATTGTAGTAATAATTGCTTTTTTGGTTTTTATCCCGTTTTTTATAAGTTATAAAAAAGATAAAAAATAAAGAAGAAAGAATTTATTTATTTGAATAGCGGAGGTAAGTGTTTTGGAAAATATCGAAAATGTTGAAAATTTGGAGAATAACGACGTAATAATTGAAGAAGAAGAAAATATTGAGATGACTAAGGTTGAACAGGAATACGGTGCTGATGAAATTCAGGTTCTTGAGGGACTTGAGGCAGTAAGAAAGCGTCCGGGTATGTATATCGGTTCAACAGGTCCGAGAGGTCTGCATCATCTGGTATACGAGATTGTTGACAACTCAATAGACGAAGCACTTGCAGGCTATTGTACAAAGATTGATGTTGTTATTGAGGATGGCGACATAATCAAAGTAACCGACAACGGTCGTGGTATTCCTGTTGGAGTAAACAGCAAAACAGGACTTCCTGCTGTTACTGTTGTATTTACGGTTTTGCATGCCGGCGGTAAGTTTGGCGGCGGCGGATATAAGGTATCAGGCGGTTTGCACGGCGTTGGTGCGTCGGTTGTTAATGCGCTGTCAGAATGGCTTGAGGTTAAGGTGTGTGACGGTGAAGATGTGTATTTTCAGCGTTATGAAAGAGGAAAAATTATTGAACCTCTCAAAAAAATAGGCAAATCAGATGTTAAGGGTACAGAGGTTAGGTTTAAGGCTGACCCCGAGGTATTCAAAGAAACAACAGTTTATGAATACGGCGTTTTGGAAAGACGTTTGCGCGAGCAGGCTTTTCTTAATGCAGGTGTTCACATTGAACTCAGAGATGAGCGCGACAGCGAAAATATAATAAAAAATAATTTTAAATATGACGGCGGTATTAAGAGCTTTGTTGAGTTTATTCACAAAAAGAGATCACTGGAGGTAATTCATCCCGACGTAATATATTTTGCGGCGAAAAACGATGAAGACACTATTGCAGTTGAGATTGCAATGCAGTATAACGAAAGTTATAACGAAAATCTTTTGACGTTTGCAAATAATATTCACACAACCGACGGCGGTACTCACGAAGAAGGATTTAAGCGTGCGCTTACATATGTTATGAATGAATATGCACGAAAATTCGGAAAACTTAAGGAAAATGACAAAAACTTAAGCGGTGAGGATGTAAGAGAAGGTCTTACTGCAATTATCAGCGTTAAACTTAAAGAAGCACAGTTTGAGGGTCAAACTAAGGCAAAGCTCGGTAATACAGAGGTAAGAACAATGGTTGATAAGCTGCTGAGAAGTAAGCTTATGACCTATCTTGAAGAAAATCCTGCTGTTTCAAAACAGATTTTTGAAAAGGCACTTGCATCGGCAAGAGCAAGAGAGGCTGCAAGAAAAGCAAGAGAAAGTGTTAGAAGAAAATCGGCACTTGAATCGGCACAGCTTCCGGGCAAACTTGCAGATTGCCAGTCAAAGGACAGCAGTGAAACCGAAATATTTATCGTCGAGGGTGACTCTGCGGGAGGCTCTGCAAAGGGCGGCCGTGACAGAAGAATTCAGGCAATTCTGCCTCTTTGGGGTAAAATGCTCAATGTTGAAAAGGCAAGAATTGACCGTGTGTACGGCAACGATAAGCTTATGCCGGTAATTACTGCACTCGGAACAGGAATAGGCGACGATTTTGACCTTGAAAAACTTAGATATGATAAGGTTATTATTATGGCGGATGCCGATGTTGACGGTTCCCACATCAGAACGCTGTTGCTGACATTCTTCTTCAGATATATGCGTCCGCTTATTGAAGAAGGTCATGTTTATATTGCTCAGCCGCCGCTTTACAGAGTTACTAAGGGAAAGGAACATAAATACGCTTATTCAGATATTGAAAGAGATCAGATACTTGATCAGATTGAGGGCAAAACAGAAATTCAGCGTTATAAAGGTCTTGGTGAGATGGACTCGGAACAGCTTTGGGAAACAACAATGAATCCTGAAACAAGACTTATGTTGAGGGTTGAACTAAGTGACGCTCAGGCTGCTGATGAAACCTTTACGATATTGATGGGCGACAAGGTTGAACCAAGAAGAGAATTTATTGAGCAGAATGCAAAATATGTTCAAAACCTTGATGTCTGAGTATTTTAACTTTTTAAATTTTTAAATATTAAAAATTTAATATAGTATTAAATTATTCATTGAAGTAATGTTCAAAAATATAAGTTTGACACAAAGGTTCTGTTTTATGCAAAATTTATTTACCAAAAAATATTATGGTGATATAACAGCAAGACGTAACAGTTGATCATAAAAGGTTTGATTTATATTAAATCTACCTCCCAAAAGCAAAAAGAAAGCAAAAAGAAAACAAATGGAAAGTGAAAAATTTGTATTAACATAACAGTTGGGCACAAAAGGTTTAGTTTATATTAAACCTATCTGCCCAAAGCTAAAAAATACCCAAAGTTAAAAGAGGGATAGAGATATGCATTCAAGGACAAAAGTTACAGTAAGATATGCAGAAACCGATAAAATGGGAATAGTTCATCATTCAAATTATCCGATTTGGTATGAAATTGCCAGAAATGATTTTATAAAGATGTTTGGAATGAGTTACACAGAGATGGAAAGCAGAGGAATTATGACGCCGCTTTTAAATCTTTCGTGTCATTTTGGTGAGCCTGCGTTTTATGAGGATGAACTGATTATAAGAACATGGGTGCAGACAATTACCGCCGCACGCATTGTGTTTACTTATACGGTTAAGTGTATCGAAAAAGACGGTACAGAAACCGAGCTTGGTTATGGCAGCATCGAGCATGGATTTGTTGATGCAAAAACATTTCGTCCGTGCAGCATAAAAAAACGTATGCCTGATTTGTATGATAAAATAAATCATGCAGTGAAGCACTATTGAATATAGCAGAAAAATATAAGATATATGCGTGAAAAGCGAGGAAATAATATGGATAACGAACAGCAAATGGAAGCAAAAATAATAGATGTTGACCTTCAAAAGGAAATGCGCAAAAGTTTTTTGGATTATTCAATGAGCGTTATTGTGTCACGTGCATTGCCTGATGTAAGAGATGGACTTAAACCTGTTCACAGAAGAATTCTTTACACGATGTATGAAAGAGGTCTTGAACCATCGAAGCCTTATCATAAGTGTGCTGACACAGTAGGTTCTGTGCTGGGTGCGTATCACCCTCACGGCGATGCGTCAGTATATGATGCTTTGGTGCGACTTGCTCAGGATTTTTCACTCAGATATATGCTTGTTGACGGTCACGGAAACTTTGGCTCGGTTGACGGCGACCCGCCTGCTGCTTATCGTTATACAGAAGCAAGAATGAGCAAAATATCTATGGATATGCTCACTGATATTGAAAAAAATACAGTTGATTTCATTCCTAACTATGATGACAGACTCAAAGAACCGACAGTGCTTCCAAGCAGATTTCCTAACTTGCTTGTAAACGGTTCAAGCGGTATTGCCGTTGGTATGGCTACCGAGATTCCTCCTCACAATCTTGGTGAAACAATAGATGCAGTATGCGCACTTATTGATAATCCCGATATTGAGTTGCCTGAACTTATGGAATGTATGCCGGGCCCTGATTTTCCGACAGGCGGTATAATTATGGGCAGAAGCGGCATCAGAGCTGCTTATGCTACAGGTAAAGGCAAAATTACTGTCAGAGCAAGGACAGAAATAGTTGAAGCTAAAAACGGCAGGTTTAAGATAATTGTTACAGAGCTTCCTTATAAAGTAAACAAAGCAAGACTTATTGAGAATATTGCAGATTTGGTTAAGGATAAGCGAATAGAAGGTATTTCAAATATTGAGGATCACTCTGACCGTAACGGAATGCACATTGAGATTGACATAAAACGTGATGCTGCTCCTCAGATTGTTTTGAATCAGTTGTTCTCATATACTCAGCTTCAAACCACATTCGGTGCAATTATGCTTTCAATAGTTGACGGAGAGCCTAAAATACTGACGCTTAAGGAAATGCTTGAATGTTATGTTGATTTCCAAAGCGACATTATTCGCCGCCGCACTGAGTTTGATTTGAAAAAGGCAAAAGACAGGGCTCATATCCTTGAGGGATTAAAAATTGCCATTGACTTTATCGACGAAGTTATTGCCATTATCAGAAGCAGCAAGGATATTGCAACTGCAAAGCAGAGATTGATGGAGCGCTTTGAGCTTGATGAAATTCAGGCGCAGGCTATTGTAAGAATGACGCTTGGTCAGCTTACAAATATGGAGCGCCACAAGATTGAAGACGAAATTGCTGCATTGCACGCAAAGATAGAAGAATATATGATTATTCTCGGAAGCAAAGAAAAGCAGCTTGAAATAGTTAAAAATGAAATTATTGCAATCCGCAACAAGTATGCTGATCCGCGCCGTACAGAAATTTGTGCCATAAGCGGTGAGGTTGATATTGAGGATCTCATTCCTCAGGAGGAATGTGTACTTACTCTTACACAATTTGGCTATGTAAAGCGACTTGCCGTTGATACATATAAAATTCAGCGCAGAGGCGGCAGAGGCGTTGCAGGAATGTCACGTCGTGAAGAAGACGTTGCAACAGAAATGTTCATCATTAATTCTCACGATTATGTTCTGTTCTTTACAGATAAGGGCAGAGTTTACAGACTGAAATGTTATGAGGTTCCTGAGGGCAGCCGTCAGGCAAAGGGTATTAACATTGCAAATCTTTTGCCGATTTCTCCTGATGAAAAGGTAACTTCAATGATAAGAGTACCTGAGTTTGATGAAGAAAAGTATCTTGTTATGGTAACAAGAAAGGGTATTATAAAGAGAATCGAACTCAATGCTTATAACACATCACGTAAGGGCGGTCTTATTGCACTTGAACTCAATGAGGGTGACGAGCTTGCCTGGGTAAGAATGACTGACGGCAACAGTCAGGTGATTATTGCAACCAAAAAGGGTATGGCAATTCGCTTTAACGAAACTGATGTTCGTCCAATGGGCAGACAGGCAAGGGGTGTTAAGGCACTTGCTCTAAAAGAGAACGACTGTGTTGTCGGTATGAGTGTTGTGCGTGAGGGCGGACTTGTGCTGACTGTTTCGGAAACAGGCTATGGCAGACTTTCAAGCCCTGATGATTACAGAGTTCAGAGCAGGGGCGGTAAGGGCCTTACCAATTATCATGTTGAAAAGTACGGTGATGTTGCGGCAATTAAGGTAGTTGACCTTGACGATGATATTATTATGATTTCTCAGGACGGTATTATCATCAGAATTGCGGCAGAATCAATAAGGGTATGTTCACGTCCGTCAAAGGGTGTAACGTTGATGAAGGTTAGCGGTGATGATAAGGTTGTTACTGTTGCCCGTGCGCCTCATGAGGAAGAAGAACCGGAAAACAGCGAAAACGGTGTAGATGAAGAAAACGCAGAAAATGCAGAAACTTCTGAAAATACAGAGGTATAGGAAACACCGATAAGTGAAGAATAATAATTAAAATAAGCTCTCCGCAAAGGAGAGCTTATTTTGGAGAAACAAATGAAAAAAATTTTGATTTTATGTATAGCGCTATGTTTAATGTGGAGTTTTTCAGGATGTTCAAATTCTAATAATACCACAGCAATTACAGATGCTCCCGAAAAAATTTCTACACTGGACGAAGCAAAAATCAAACTGGATCCAAACGCCGTTGAAAAGAGTGAAAACGTTAATGGTATGCGTTACAGCAGTACACTTGAAGAGTTTTCAAAAAAATATAATGAAATGCTCAAGGAAATGGGCAGTCTTGATATGATAAACGGCAAGGGATGGCAGAAAAAAGGTGATGTGACGTACGATTCAAACGGCGTCAAAATTCAGTATTACTTTTATGAAGCAGACAAGATAAGTTTTACTGCAACAGTTGAGGTCAATTCCAACAAGATTATGAATATAGGGCTGGGTACAACAATAAGTAACTTTTTATCTACGGAGAACGACAAAAATAACAGCGATATTGTGTTGATGAAAAGCGGAGCCATGGCGGCGGCTGTGTGCGGATATCCGATTGAAAAGATAAATATTTTGCAGGATGTTTTTTACAGAACAACCTTTGAGAATGTTAATGAGCTGTGGTATGACGGAAATGTTTATTGTCTGAGTACAAGAGAGGACAGGGGAAACAGCGAGAGAAGCACAATGCTGTTCAGAGTATTTCCTATATCTGATGAACATAAAGGTAATTGGGAAATTGTTGATTACGAGCAATATATAGCGACAATGCCAAATGAAGCAGACTGACGATGAATAAGCCTGCTCTCCTACACAAAAAACAAAGCTGTATAATTAATATGCACCCCAAAAGTGTCTAACTTTTGGGGTGCATATCATCCGTCTAAATCAAAAATAATTCCTTTTTTCATTTGTATTTATTCTCCCATATTGCTAAAGTGATTTTCCTTGTCAAAACCTGACTCTGCAAGTTCATAAAGTTCCTTGTCAATCACTTTGTCACGAAAATAACAGTTTTTGTCCTCATCAGTTATTTCTCTTATAACCTTGCAGGGATTTCCTGCCGCTATAACATTGCTTGGAATATTTTTTGTAACAACACTGCCTGAACCGATTACAACATTACTTCCTATTGTAACACCTGGGTTAATCACCGATTGGGCACCAACCCATACATTATCACCAATAGTAACAGGTAAATTGTATTCAATTCCTAAGTTTCGTGGATAGGGGTGAACAGGGTGTCCTGCCGTATAAATTCCAACATAGGGAGCAAGAAAAACATTGTCGCCGATGGTTACCTTTGCACCGTCTAAAATTGTTACACCTGTGTTGGCGTAAAAATTTTCACCTACATAGGTGTTTTTACCATAGTCAAAAAATACAGGTCGCTCCATCCATACAGACTCCCCTGTACCTCCCAGCATTTCTTTTAACAGGGCAATTCTTCCCTTGTAATCATCAGGTGGGAGATTGTTAAATTCAAACTGTTTTTTCTGCTGTGCCATTCTTTCATCAGCTAATGTTTTTTCAAAAGTTAAACAGGGCTTTCCCGCAAGCATTCTCTCTTTCATATTTAAATTATTATCCATAACGTACCTCTAATAAAATGTTTTCTTTCCTATGATTTCATTTAACAAAACCGTTATTGTATTTTGCAATAACGGTTTTACTATATGACAAAATTAAAGCTTTATTTATATTCATTCATCAAAAATGCGGCTGAAAGCGGAGCAATAGTCAGCTTTCCGTTTTCAAATTTAGTACCGAGCAACGCAGTTGCACCGGTGTATCCCGGCGGAGGATCAATTACTACCTCGTGGTCGTACAAATTAAAAGTGCAGTATAGCGTGGTCTTTTCATCATAACGAATGTATGCAAGACGTCTGTCGTCAGCATAAACATTTATAAAATCACCGTCCCACAATGCTGAGCACAGTTTGCGTAGATTGCCTAATTGCTTGTGCCACTCGACAAGCTCCTTGTCTTCTTTACCCCACGGATAACAGCAACGATTGAAAGGGTCACGATAACCCTCAAGCCCTGCTTCATCACCATAGTAAACACAAGGAAATCCCGGAAGTGTGTATTGCATTGCGGCGGCAACCTTTAACAGCTTAGTGCCGATTTTACGTTGGTCTGCATTAAGCTTTGTGTTTGCTTGCCAATATCTGTCCCTGCCGTTCAGCTGTTCACCTGCAATGACAGTGAGCGCTCTCTCAGTATCATGTGTAGAAAGTGAATTCATAAGAACCCTGAGAACGGGACGTGGATAATTTTCAATAACGCTCATAATTGCATCCATTGTATATTTAGCGTTTTGCCCCTTGCAGAAGTCAAGAATTGCACCCCTGAAAACATAGTTCATAACGGAATCAAGCTGTTCGCCAAGCAAAAATTTACGCCTTGCGCCGTAGCTTTCTTTGTTGCTTGCGTCCTCCCAAACTTCACCGACAATAAACGCTTCGGGATTTTCTTCCTTTACGGATTTACGCAGGTTTTCCATAAATTCATCGGGAAGCTCGTCGGCAACATCAAGTCGCCATCCTGAGTTTCCGCAACGCATCCATTTTCTGATAATACCGTCTTTGCCGTTGATGTATTCATTAAATGCAGGGTCGGTTTCAATTACCTCGGGGAGTGTGTCAAATCCCCACCACGAATGATAATTGTTTGGCCATTCGTGGAATTTGTACCAGCTGAAATACGGTGAGTTTTTATCGCGATATGCACCTTTGTCACCGTATCTTCCGCTTCTGTTAAAATAGATGCTGTCGGAACCCGTGTGAGAGAATACACCGTCATTTATAACGTGGATGCCACGCTTCTTAGCCTCACTGCAAAGAGTTTTAAAGTCTTCTTCATTGCCCAAAAACGGGTCTACCTTTGAGTAGTCGCCCGTATCATAGCGGTGATTTGAATAAGCCTCAAACATAGGATTTAGATAAATACAGCTTACTCCAAGGTTTTCGAGATAGTCGAGTTTTTTGGTAATACCTTTGAGGTCGCCCATAAAAAAGTCACTGTTAGTGATTTCTCCGTTTTGGTTTGGTTGCCATTCGGGCAGAGCATACCAGTCGTTGTTGCGCTTAAAGTCTGTGCGGGTTATTTTCTTTTCGCTGCCGCTAAAGTAAAATCTGTCGGGAAAAATCTGATACATTACGCCGCCTACAGGCCATTTGGGTGTGTCAAAGCCCTTTTTGTAGCAGGTAATCTGCCAGCTGCGACCGGGGGAATCCTCAATAGAGCTTTTTGTATATGGGTCGGACGGAACAACATATCGTATGCCGTTTGTTGTTGTCAGCTTAAAGCTGTACCAATACAGACCGATTTCATTAGGGGTAAAGTCACATTCCCAAATCTCGGTATGGTCATCAAACTTGCCGCACCATAAAAGTTCTGTAAACATCCAGTTGTAGCTGTAATCATATTTTACGCAAAGCTCCGCTTTTTGGGTGTGTTCATCTTTTGGCAAAAGGATTCTCAGATGAATTTTTGTACCTTGCTCAACCGCTCCAAACGGTGAACGATAGTAGATTTTTCTTGAATCAAAAACAACCGGCATTTGGACACTTCCTCATAAAATTTGTCAATATTACTTTTTATTTTATACCTATCTATTTTATCACATTAATACAAAGTTTTCAATATTTGGGTTTGTATTAAATGCAAAACAGCAGATAAGAGCAACTTATTATATGATAAATTGCACAAAAAAACAACCTTGGTTTAGTAAAATATAAACTAAGAATAGAAATAGTTGGATTATAATTGACAAAGAAAATGGATTAACGTATACTATTGTACGACTAAAAATGGTACAAATTAAAAACTTTGGAGGAAAAAATGAAAGGTATAAAAAAGATATTATCAATCACAATGATTGCGGCAATTTTATGTTCGTTTTCGATTGGCGCAAGCGCTGTGGAGTCATCTGCATCTCCAACGGCAACGACTGTAACTGCCTAGCAGGCAGTAGACGCTATGCTTTCTGAGGGTATGTCTGCCGAGAACATAAATTTAACAGCTGCTGACAATAAACAGCTTGGCTATTTTAAAGCTCCTAACGATATGAAACTTCCGTTTGACGAGGGAATTGTGCTCTCAACAGGTTATGCAAACGGAATTTTTACAGTTAACGATACTTCAACCAGTTTAAGCGGCAGCGGAAACAGCTATCTCACTGAGATTTATCAAAGTGATGGATTTAGCGAAGTAACATATGATGCTGTTGAATTAAGTTTTGATCTTGTCCCTACAAAGGCAGCGCTTACTTTTGACTTTTTCTTTGCATCAACTGAATATGATCAGCCAAAGCAATATAACGATACATTTGCACTTTGGGTTATTGACAGCGAAACAGGCGAGAGATTTAACATTGCAAAAACTCCGTTTGGAAAGGTTGTCAATGTTCAGAACACAGTTACAAAAGACGGTATCGGCAATATGCTCTACACAGATAACAGCAAGTACTATAATGCGGTTTTAGGTAATAATTATAACGGTTATGACTTTGGTATGCTGGGCGTATCAACAATGTTCTCTGCAGACGCTGCTTCACTTAAAAACAGTAAGGGTGAGCCCGTAATCCAGAGCGGCAAAAAGGTTACATTGTCGTTTGCAATAGCTGATTCTGCCGACCATGTTATGGACTCAGCTATATTCATTCGCAGTAATTCTGTTAAATTTGAAGAAGCCGTGACAAAAGAATACACAGTAACATTTGACGCAAACGGCGGAAGCTGTGATGTTGAAAATGCAAAAACAGGTACAGACGGAACGCTTGAGTCACTTCCACTGGCAGTGATGGACGGCAATTATACTTTTGACGGCTGGTACACAAAACCATCAGGCGGAGAAAAGATTGACGTTTCGACTGTTTTTGAAGCAGATACAACAGTTTATGCACATTGGAAAGCGGCTGAATATACAATCAAGTTTGATGTTGACGGCGGTGATGAAATCGGCGATATGATTTATAACTCCGAAAGTACGGATGTAATTCCTGCTGCAAACAAAAACGGATTTACCTTTGAGGGATGGCAGGTTGTATCAGGCGACGGTAATTGGAATATTGACGAAGTTGTAGCCGCAGGCACAAGCGTAAACGGAATGTACGGCAACCTTACACTTAAGGCTATATGGAAAGAAAACCCAACCGAGCCGCAAACAACCGTATCTGTACCTCAAACTACTCAACCTACTCAGCCTACAACTAAAGCACAGGCTACAGTCGACGAGAGTGTTAAAGTTGTAGACTCAGCAAATGTTCAGACAGGATTCAACACAAGTATTATTGTTATTGCAATGATTTTTGCTGTTTGTGCAGGCGCTGTATGGTTTGTAACAAAAAGAAAGATTGACTAACTTATAATATAAAAAATAATAAATAGCACAAAACAAAAGGCTGTTCCTAAGGTTTGGAGCAGTCTTTCTTTGTTAAAAACGTCTATTCCCCAATATATAGCAAAAATTTTAATTTTAGGCTTTTATATTTGCAAAATTTATTATATAATTTAAAATGGATATTTATATTGAGAGGTGTATCTTATGAATAAAAAGAGGATAAGTGTTCAGATTGAGGGCAGAAGCTATGCACTTATTACTACGGACGACGATAAATATGTTCACGATGTTGCGGCTGAGGTTGTTAAATGCATACGCAGTACGGCTCAGAGCAGCAAGCAGCTTGATACACGTGACTGCGCTGTGCTTGCGGCACTGAACTTTTGTGATGACCGCAACAAGGCGCTCAACCGCAATAAAGGCGTTGTGGACAAGGCAGACAAAATTATTCAGCAAACCAATGAATTGAACAAACTTTGCAAGGAGTACAAGGAAAAGCTGACAGAGGCAATTAATGAGAACACAAGGCTAACACGCAAGTGTAAGGATTTGGAAAAACAGCTTACGGTGCTTAGATTTGAGAACGAACAGCTAAAAAAGAAAAATCCGCAGAGCAACACGGATAAAAAAGAATCAAACAAACCTCTTAAAGTCTTAAATAATGCAAAAACAGAAGAAGAGCTAAAGAACGAAAAACTGCTTGGATATGTTCCGATGCGCCAGTATTCTCTGTTTGACGATGATAAAAATGAATAAAATAGAAATTCTTGCTCCGGCTGGTGGCTTTGACAGTGTAATTGCGGCGGTAAGGAGCGGTGCTGACGCAGTTTATTTGGGAGAAAAGTCCTTTTCGGCTCGTTCTTCTGCAAAAAATTTTGATGAAGAGGAACTTACAAATGCCGTTGCATATTGCCACATTCACGGCGTAAAGGTTTATGTTACAATCAACACGATTGTGTTTGACAATGAATTTGAAAGACTTAAATCAGCGATAATCAGCGCGGCAAATGCAGATGTAGACGCACTTATTGTGCAGAATATGGGTGTTGCAAGGCTTGCCCGACAGCTTGTGCCAAAGCTTGCGCTTCACGCGTCAACACAGATGAGCGTGCACACTGCATCCGGTGTACGTGCACTGTATGAGATGGGTTTTAAGCGAGTTGTGTTATCTCGTGAAATGAGCCGAGAGGAGATAATAGAGGCGAGAAAAGTTCCTGTTGAGCTTGAAGTATTTGTTCACGGTGCTTTGTGTATGTGTGTATCGGGACAGTGCTATTTCAGCGCAATGCTTGGTTCACGCAGCGGCAACAGAGGGGCTTGTGCTCAGCCGTGCAGACTGCCGTTTTCTGTAGGCAAAGGACAAGGCGAATATGCGTTGAGTCTTAAGGACAACAGCCTTGTAAGTTACATTGAAGACTTGCAGAATATAGGCGTTACCTCGGCAAAAATTGAAGGACGAATGAAACGCCCTGAATATGTTGCGGCGGCGGTAAGGGCTTGCAGAGAACAGCGCGATTTTGGTGTTGTGAGTGACGAAACTCAAAATATGTTAAGACAAGTATTCTCTCGCACGGGATTTACCGACGGCTACTACACCTCAAAACTCGGAAAGAATATGTTTGGCACACGCACAAAAGATGATGTTACGGCGGCAGGCGAAAAGTTGTTTGCATCTGTGAGAAACAGCTACAAGGATGAAATCAAAAATGTTGCAGTAAGAGGAAAATTCACTGCAAAGCTGTTTGAAAAACCAATTTTAGAAGTGACTGACGGAGAGCATACAATAACCAAATTGCTTGATATTGCCTGTGAAAAAGCTGAAAAAATACCTCTCAGTATTGAAAAATGCAAATCTCAGCTTACAAAAACAGGCGGCACGGCTTATGATTTTGAAAGCATTGAAATCAACATTGACGATAACATCAGTATTGCGATGTCAGCCCTCAATCTTCTGCGACGGCAGGCGCTCGCCGATTTGGACAAGGCAAGGGCAACGGTGCATAATTATAAATTAAATGATGTCGATATTGTTTTCCAAAAACATTTGGGTGCAGGTGAAAATAAGAATGTAAGAGCAAGGACATTGGGCACAAAAATCAGTCCGGCATTCAAAGCGTGTGAACTTGTGTTTATTCCTTTGTTTTCTGATATTAACGAAGTAAAACGGCTGATTGATGAGGGATATAGCGTTGGCGTAGAAATTCCCCGCGGTATGTTTGGCAGAGAAAGTCAAATTGAAAATCAGCTTTGCAAAGTAAAAAATATCGGAATAGAAGATGTGCTTTGTCACAATATCGGTGCTTCGTATACCGCAAAGCGTATTGGTTTTATACTTCATGGCGGATTCGGTCTTAATCTTGTTAACACCTATGATTTGATGTGGGCGCAGGAATACGGTTTTGAGGACGTTGAGCTGAGCTTTGAAATGACATTTGAGCAGATAAATAAGCTCGGCGGCAGTATAAAAAGAGGTATTATAAGCTACGGCTATCTGCCGCTTATGCTGTGTCGCAACTGCCCTGTAAAAGGAGCAGGAATTGATTGCAAATCCTGCAAAAATACTTCAAAAATGCAAGATAGAAAAGGAAAACATTTTTTCCTCAAATGCGACGGAAACTGTACGGAAGTGTTAAATTGCGTGCCTCTTTTTATTGCTGAGGAAGAATTATCAAATCTTTGCACAAATTTCCACACTCTGAGGTTTAGTGTTGAAAACTATGTGGAAAACGTGGAAAACATTAAAGATTTTAACGCATTTTCGATGTTAAAAGACAAATTCACACGAGGTTTGTATAGACGTGGTGTGAAATAGCAGGTTGAAAATGTTAAAAAGTCTGAATATTATTTAAAGGAATAATAAAAAATTCCTTTTATGAAATATAACTTTTTAAATTTCCAAAATATAATTTTAAATCGGAATTAAAAAAACAAATATGAATAAAAGTTGCAAAAAATTGCAAGAAATGAAGGATGGTAAAAATGGAATTAAAAATAAAAAAACTCAGAGAAAACGCAAAAGTACCAAAAACAGCAACAAACGGCTCGGCAGGAATGGATCTTTATGCCTGCATTGAGAAGAGCATTACGCTTGAACCGGGCAAGCTTGCAGTTGTGCCGACAGGCATAGCCATTGAACTTCCCGATAATAAATGTGCAGCATTTTTGTATGCACGCAGCGGTCTTGGAGTGAAGCACGGCATTTGCCTTTCAAACGGCGTAGGTGTAATTGACAGTGACTATAGGGGAGAGGTTTGCGTCGGACTTTGCAACGTAAGTGACAAGCCGTATGTTATTGAGCCGTTTGAGCGTGTTGCACAGATGGTTGTGGCTCCTGTGATTGTTATGGATGTGGTTGAGACAGACGAGCTGTCAGATACCACAAGAGGCGAGGGCGGCTTTGGCTCAACGGGTAAAAAATAATAAAATGCATTATACTTTTTGATAAAGGATCTGCTTATTTTTTCGACAATTTATCATTGCAAAACATCAGTGATTATATTATTATAAAGTTTAGGTAATCTTCGTTAATTACAGTCGGAGATACGGCAAAAATATCAACGTGATACGTGCTTAGAATTTAATCGGTGACGGTTTAAGTAATTGGTGTAAATTCGGGCAAAATACAGCAGAGCAAATAAGGAGGCTGTAATATGTTTTCGTTTTCTAAGGATATTGGTATTGACCTTGGCACGGCAAACACCCTTGTGTGTCTTAAAGGCAAAGGTATAATTCTGCGTGAACCAAGCGTTGTAGCGGTGGATTTGAGAACCGACAATGTGCTTGCAGTAGGCTCTCAGGCTAAAGAGATGATAGGAAGAACACCCGGGTCAATCGTTGCAGTTCGTCCGCTCAAGGACGGCGTTATTGCAGATTTTAAAATTACGGCAAAAATGCTTCAGCATTTTATTAAAAAGGCGGTAAAACCCGGAATTTTCAGCAAGCCGAGAGTAATTATATGTATGCCGACAGGTGTGACGGAGGTTGAGCGCAAGGCTGTAGAGGATGCGGCAACTCAAGCGGGAGCAAAGTCACCCGTTATTCTTATTGAAGAGCCGATGGCTGCGGCTATAGGTGCAGGTATGCCTGTTGACGAGCCTACAGGCAGTATGATTGTTGACATTGGCGGCGGAACCAGTGAGGTTGCCGTAATTTCACTTGGCGATATTGTGACTGCTTGCTCGGTGCGTGTTGCAGGCGACAAATTTGATGAGGCAATTCTGACTTATATAAAGAAAAAATACAATCTGTTAATCGGCGAAAGAACAGCCGAGGATATCAAGGTGAAAATCGGCTCGGCGTATCCGTATGACGACGAGAAAAGTATGGTTGTAAAGGGCAGAAACCTTGTAGACGGATTGCCAAAGGACATTACCGTTACTGCGCAAGAGGTGCGTGACGCTCTTGCCGATCCGCTTATGACGATTGTTGAGGCAATCAAGACTACCCTTGAAAAGACTCCACCGGAGCTTTCTGCCGATATTATTGATCACGGTATTATGCTGACAGGCGGTGGAGCACTGCTCAGAGGACTTGATATGCTTGTGATGCAGCAGACGGGAATGCCTGTTCACGTTGCCGAAAGACCGCTTGACTGTGTTGTTAACGGTGCAGGCAAGCGCCTTGTCAAGCCTGCCGGTGTACAGTATAAGCACAACAGGTAGAATTTATTGCAGAAAAATTGATTAAAGGTTAAAAAGCAAATCTTTTGTTACTTCTATTGTTACTCTTAAAGCGTTAATACCCTACCCATGGGGGTAACGAAAGATTTAATTAAGTGCTTTTGAGGGTAATTTGCGGTTTGTTGAGAAAACATTTGATTATTAAACGGTATTCGGTATAAAATTTGGGAGAAATAATGAAGAATAAATTTTTACATAACAACAAAAATTTAAAAATTCTTGTAATTACACTCGTCATACTTGTGGTGATGGGTGTTTTCTCTCTTGGTGAAAATTCAATTATTACAAGCGCCGTCAACGGCTTTACACGAGGGCTTTTTCAGGTGAGCGCATCAGTTTCAAGCAGTGATACGGCAAACGTCGATGACCTGAAAGCCGAAAATGAAAAACTCAGGCAGGAGAACGCACAACTGCGTGAACAGCTTGTTGATTATTATGATATCAAAGCAGAAAACGACAGACTGTGGAAATATTATGATATAAAAAAGCAAAATCCATCTTATAATATTTGTCCTGCAACCGTAATAAAACGTGATACAAACGACGATTTTTATTCGTTTACACTTGACATCGGTTCGGCAAAGTCCGTTAAGATAAACGATCCCGTTATTACCAAAAACGGTCTTGTTGGTTGGGTTTGCAGTGTTGATGTTTCTACCTGCAAAGTTAAAACTGTATTGTCACCCGATACAAAAGCCGGTGCAGTGGACAAGCAAAGCGGTGACAACGGAATTATCAGCGGCAATGCGGTGTTGTGCGATAAAAATCAGACTCAGCTTACTAAAATTGCCGAGAATAACAAAATTAAAGAGGGCGACATTGTTGTTACCTCAGGCACAGGCGGAGTATATCCCAAAAATCTGATTATCGGCAAGGTTAAGGAGCTAAAGTTTAATTCTTACGATACCACAAGATATGCGCTGATAGAGCCATATGAGGATATTCGCACCGTCACAGCGGCGGCTGTTATCACGGCGTTTGACGGCAAGGGCGAGGTAGCAGACAAATGAGAGTAAATCGCAGTTTTTTCAGATATTTTGCTTATACGCTTGAAATACTGATTTTTTATGTATTGCAGGGAACGCCAAATTTTGTTCCTGAGATTTTTGGCAGCAAGCCGCTGTTTTTGATACCGATTGCACTGACGATAGCGGCAAGAGAAAGTGTAGTGCCTTCTCTTATTTTCGGTGCATTTTGCGGAGCGCTCACCGATATCGGTTCGGGCGGTAACGTAGGCTTTTTTGCAATCACATTAACTCTTGTATGCTTTGCAGAGGTCAGTATTTACGAAAATTATCTTGTACCGTCATTTTTGACGGTTGGTATTATCTCTGTGATTTCTGTTCCGTTAATTATAGGGTTGTATTTTTTGCTTTTCAGATTTTTTGCAGGGATAGCTGATTGTGGATATTTGTTTGTGTATCACTATATTTCAAGAATAGTGTATACGTTTTTGATGGTGGTTCCGTTTTATTATATTAACAGATTTCTTTATCGACATCTTAATTGAGCAAAGGGGTGAACAGGGTGCGGATTGAAACACGCAAAAAACCGCAGACAAAAACAAATAAATCAAGAATAACCGTATGCTTGATTATTGCGGTTGTATTTTTTGCGCTGTTTGCACTCAGGCTGATTGACTGGCAACTTGTTCACGGCAATGACTACAAACAGCTTGCCGCCCGCTCAACGGGCTACACCGAAAAAACCGAGGCTACAAGAGGAGAAATCCGTGACAGAAACGGCGAGGGACTGGTGGTAAACAGCACTCACTACAAAGTGGTGCTGGATAAATTATATATTGACGAAAAGAAGCTTGATACAATAATTCTTGACCTGATTGCCCTTATGGAAAAGACAGGCGAAAAGTGGGAGGATGCATTGCCCATTGAACTTACCGGCGAGGGACTTCTTACTTACAAAAAGAACTGTCAGGAGGAAATAAGCTATCTGCTTTCATCTCAGTTTTTGAATATGGACGAGAACACAACTGCAAATATTTGCTTTGATGAGCTTATCAAGAGATATAAAATCAACAGCGGATATACTCCCGAGCAGAAAAGAAACCTTGTGTCGGTGTATTATAATATGGAGCTTACAGGTTACTCAAACTCGACACCGTATATTTTTGCAGATGACATCAAGCAGAGCACCGTTGGAGCTGTGAGCGAGAATACACAGGGAATAGGCGGCGTTGATGTGCAGACATATCTTACGCGCGGCGCTGAAGATCCGGATATTGCGCCTCATATTCTCGGTTCACTGGGTTCGCTCAGTGAGGAGGAGTATAATACGCTTAATGCCGAAAACAAGGATTATTCACTTAATGATAAGATTGGAAAATTTGGTATCGAGCTTGCTTTTGAGGATGAACTCAGGGGCAAGGGCGGTACAAAAATAATTCAGCGAAACACTGACGGAGCGATAATAGACGCGGTCGAAACCGAGAACGCACACCCCGGAAACACCGTGTTTTTGACGCTTGATGCAAAACTTCAAAAAACAGCGGTAAAATCGCTTGCCGATAATGTTAAGGCGGCAAAAGCGCAGGGTGTGGCTGAGAGCGAATTATACGGAGAGAAAGGACACGGAGAGGATTGCGACTCGGGTGCGGTTGTGATGCTGTCGGTCAAGGATTTTTCGGTTTTGGCTGCGGCAAGCTATCCAACTTATGACCTGAATAAATACAGTGATTATGGTTCGTATTACATTAAGCTGACTGAAAACGAAAATTCTCCGATGTACAATCGTGCGTTTGTGGGAACCTTTGCCTGCGGCTCGGTGTTTAAGCCCTGTGTGGCATGCGCGGCGCTTGAGGAAAAAATAATCGACAGTAAGACTGAGATTTTTTGCAAGGAAAACTACGATTACTATCCCACAAATGTGGTTAAGTGTATGCACTATCATTCAAACTTGAATGTGACAGGTGCGCTTACACAATCGTGCAACTACTTTTTTGCCGAAACAGGCAGAAGACTGGGAATTGAAACAATGTATCTGTATGCTCAACGGTTTGGACTGGGCGAATACACCGGCATTGAAATTGAGGAGTCAAAGGGAATTCTTGCAGGTCGTGACAGCACATCATGGCAGGCGGGAAATACGGTGCAGGCGGCAATCGGTCAGTCAGACAACGCATTTACTCCGTTGCAGCTTGCAACATATACGGCTACGATTGCCAATGACGGTGAAAGACTCGAAACACGTATCGTTGACAAGATTACAAATTACGAGCAGACCAAAACAATTAAGACGTTTTCTTCTAAGAGTGTTTGTGACTGCGGTGTATCGCAAAAAAATCTTGACATTGTGCAAAACGCAATGTTCGATGTTGCCCACAGCAAGGATGGTACGGCGTACTCGGTGTTTGGCGATTACAAGGTGAAAATTGCGGCTAAGACAGGTACGGCGGAAAATGCAGGCTCCGACCACTCAACTTTTATTTGTTATGCGCCTTTTGACAAGCCTGAGGTGGCTGTTGCAGTGGTTATGGAAAACGGCTCAAAAGGAAAATATGCAATGCAGGTTGCAAAAGATTTGCTGGACGTGTATTTTGCTCAGAAGTGATATATTCATAGTCAGTTCAGCTTATTTTTTCTTACTGTTGTTGTGCAAAAGGTAAAATTTAAAGAAAATTTTTATAAACTATCACTAAAATATCACCAAAAAATTTGTGGGATAAAATAGGAAGCTTTTATTGCTCTTTATTTGATTTTGTGATAGAATAAAGCAGAGGTAGTATAATTATGGATAATGTTATAGTTGTTGCATCAGGCAAGGGCGGCACAGGAAAATCAACAGTTTGTATTTGCCTGTCTGTTGCTTTGATAAAGCAGGGCAAAAAAATTTTGCTTATTGATTGTGACTGCGGTATGCGCGGACTTGATATAATGCTTGATATGGAGCAGGATATTATTTTTGACGCGGCTGATGCAGTGTGCGGCAACTGTAAATTTAAAGATGCAATTTACAAAAGCAAAAATAATGATAATTTATACCTTATGGCGGCTCCTTTTGACGCTGAGAACGAGCTTAGCCCCTCGGTGTTTAAACAGCTTGTAAATTCTGTGAAAGAGGAGTTTGATTTTGTTATTATTGATTCTCCGGCAGGTATCGGCTCAGGGTTTGTTACCGCCGCTGCTCCTGCTGACAGAGCCTTGATAGTATCTAATGCCGAGCCCACAAGTGTTCGCGGCGGCATTAAGGTACGGCACAAGCTTGAGATGATGGGGATAAGTAACATAAGACTTGTCATCAATCGTTTTGACCGCAAGCTGTTTAATCAGCTCGGCTTTTATCGCGACCTTGATGATGTTATTGACGCAACACAGACTCAGCTCATTGCATTGGTACCGTTTGATATACGCATATCGGTTATTATGCAGAGAGGCGTTGCCGGTCTTAACTGGTGCGCCGCGGCGTCAGTATTTGATTGTTTGGCGCTTAGACTCGAAGGTAAGCGCATACCCCTTGCTTATAAAGGATAAATAATAGGGTAAGTAAGTATAATTGGGTTTATTGTTTTAACATACTGTATTTAGAGATTTGAAATTGAAACAACGATGGAGGAATGGTTATGAACATTGCACTTATAGCACATGATAAAAAAAAAGAATTAATGGTGCAGTTTTGTATTGCATATTGCGGTGTTTTGAGCCGCAATAACCTGTGTGCAACAGGCACCACAGGAAAAATGGTATCTGAGGCGACAGGACTTACAATTCAAAAATTCCTTGCCGGTTCGCAGGGCGGAAGTCAGCAGATTGCCGCGCGCATTGCCTGCAACGAAATTGATATGCTTTTGTTCTTTAGAGATCCGCTTAATCCAAAGCCAAACGAGCCGAGCGATATGAATATGCTCAGACTTTGTGATATGCACAACATTCCTGTTGCAACCAACATTGCAACAGCCGAGGTGCTTATCCACGGTCTTGAGAGAGGCGACCTTGACTGGAGAAATATTTTAAAGTGATTTGTTTTTAATAGAACTATGCTTATCGGGTGGTGTAATGCTGCCCGATTGTTGTGTTTTTATGGACACTTTTTGTAATCTGTTTTCTGTAAAATAATTTGCTTTATGGAGGAAAATATGGCACTTATTACTAAGAAAATTAAGGGCACGGAGGATGTTTTGCCCAAGGAAAGCTACAAATGGCAGTTTGTAGAGAAAATTATGAGAGATGAAAGCCGTAAATTTGGCTTTAAAGAAATCAGAACACCGGTGTTTGAGCATACTGAGCTTTTTGCCAGAGGAGTGGGTCAGACTACCGATGTTGTTCAAAAGGAAATGTATACGTTTGATACCAAGGGCGGCGAAAGTGTTACACTGCGCCCTGAGGGTACGGCGGGTGCGGCAAGAGCCGTGCTTGAGCACGCACTTGAAAACGAGGGTTTGCCGATTAAGGCAAGCTACTTTGTGTCGTGCTATCGTTACGAAAAGCCGCAGGCAGGCAGATTGCGCGAGTTTCACCAGTTCGGTATTGAAGAGTACGGCACCCAAGATCCTGTTGCAGACGCAGAACTGATTTGTCTTGCACAAAGTATTTTTGACAGATTGCAGATTAATCAGCTCAGACTTGAGATTAACTCTATCGGCTGTCCTGCCTGTCGTGCGGAGTATCACAAAGCGTTAAAGGAATATTTTGAAGCCTACAAGGACGAGCTGTGCGATACCTGCAACTCAAGACTTGAAAAAAATCCAATGAGGATTCTTGACTGCAAAAGTCCGATATGCTCAAAAATTGCAGAGAATGCACCAAAGATAACCGACTATCTGTGTGACGAGTGCAAAGAGCATTTTTCTGCTGTTCAGAGCTATCTTGACGCGGCAGGTGTAGAATACACTGTTAATCCCACAATCGTGCGCGGACTTGACTATTACACAAAGACTGTGTTTGAGTTTGTGACCGACTGTATCGGCGCCCAGGGCACCGTGTGCGGCGGCGGACGTTATGACGGACTTATCGAGGAACTTGGCGGCAAGCATCTTCCGTCCCTTGGGTTTGCAATGGGTATGGAAAGACTGCTTATGGTTATGGAAAGTCAGGGTATACAGATTCCCGACGCTGATGAATGCAGTTTGTATATAGCAACAATGGGCGAAAATGCAAAGGTTAAAGCTGTTGAGCTTGTGGCACAGGTGCGCAACAGTGGGTTGATTGCCGAAACAGACGTAATCGGCAGAGGACTGCGTGCACAAATGAAGTATGCTGATAAAATCGGCGCGAAGTATTCGCTTGTAATCGGTGACAATGAAATTGAGCAGAACAGTGCCGAGGTCAAAAATATGACTACGGGCGAAAAAACAACGCTTGCGCTTGACAAAACTTTTGCAGAAAAATTTGCGGTTTTACAGCTTACGGCAAACGATTCTTTTAAAATATAATTTTTATCAATTCCATTTTTGTTTGGCAGGGTAATTAATAATTATCAGAATTTTGATTTTTGGGGACGACTTATTGTTCGTACACAGCATATAAAGGAGTTTGGATATGGCAGAGTTTATGACAGGCCTTAAGAGGACAAATTATTGCGGAGATTTGCGTATCTCTGATGTTGGAAAAGAGGTAACGGTTTGCGGTTGGGTACAGCGCTGTCGTGACCTTGGTCAGCTTATTTTTATAGATTTGCGTGACCGTACGGGTATTGTTCAGCTTGCGTTTAACGACAAAACCGACAAGGATATTTTTGACAAGGCATTTGCCTGCCGCAGTGAGTTTGTACTTGCCGCAAAGGGTATGGTGTGCGAAAGAAGCGCTAAAAATATGGAGATACCGACAGGTGAGATAGAGGTTGTTGTAACCGATATGCGTGTACTGTCAAAGGCGCAGACGCCTCCGTTTGAAATTGTTGACGACACAAACACAAACGAGGAATTAAGACTCAAATATCGTTATCTTGACCTTCGCCGCCGACCGCTGCTTGATAATCTTATGATGAGAAGCAAGATTGCAAAGGTTGCAAGGGATTACTTCTATGACAACGGCTTTGTTGAGATTGAAACTCCGATGATGATTAAGTCTACTCCTGAGGGGGCAAGAGATTACCTTGTTCCGTCAAGAATTCACAATGGCAAGTTTTATGCTCTTCCTCAGTCGCCCCAGATTTATAAGCAGCTTTTGATGCTGTCGGGCTTTGACCGCTACATTCAGCTTGCACGTTGCTTCCGTGACGAGGACTTGCGTGCTGACCGTCAGCCCGAATTTACTCAGATTGATATGGAGCTTTCGTTTGTTGATGTTGATGAAATTCTTGAAATCAACGAGGGATTTTTCAAAAAGCTGTTTAAGGAAATCCTTGGAATTGACCTTGTAACACCTTTTGAGAGAATGACATATAAAGATGCTATGGAAAACTACGGTTCAGACAAACCCGATATCAGATTTGATATGAAGATTCAGGATATTTCGGATCTTGTCAAAAATTGCGGCTTTGGCGTGTTTACCGGAGCAATAGAGAACGGCGGCTCTGTCAGAGCGATTGTAGCCAAAAATGCGGCAAGTGTTTATACTCGCAAAGAGATTGACAAGCTCACTGAATATGTCAAGGGTATCGGCGCAAAGGGTCTTGCCTATGTAAGATGGGTTGACGAGCCTAATGCTTCATTCAAAAAGTTTATGACTGATGATGAGCTTGCGTCTATTTATGACAGACTCGGCGCAGAAAAGGGCGACATGATTTTGATTGTTGCGGACAAAAACAGCACTGTTCTTTCAACACTCGGTGCGTTAAGACTTATGGTTGCTAAGCGCCTTGAGATTATCCCTGATGAATATAAATTCTTGTGGATTGTTGACTTCCCGTTCTTTGAGTATGACGAAGAGAGCGGAGAGTGGATTGCAATGCACCATCCATTCACAATGCCCAAGGAAGAGTGCCTGCAATATCTTGACAATGATCCGTCAAAGGTTATTGCTAAGGCATATGACCTCACCCTTAACGGTGTGGAGCTGTCGAGCGGCTCAATGCGTATTACAGATTATGAGCTTCAGCAGAAAATGTTTAAGGCGCTTAAGCTGACCGACGAAGAAATTGAGGCAAAGTTCGGCTTCCTTGTAGAAGCCTACAAGTACGGCGCACCGCCTCACGGCGGAATGGGCATTGGACTTGACAGAGTTACAATGCTTATGTGCAAGGCTGACAGCCTGCGTGATGTTACTGCGTTTCCTAAGGTTCAGAACGCAAGCGAGCTTATGTCTGCCTGCCCTGCCGAGGTTGACAAAGAGAGCTTGGATGTGCTTGGCATTCAGCTTAAACCTGTCAGCGAATAAGTTTTAAATTAACGAATTTTTAAACCGGACTGAGAATATAAATAAAGATATGGATATTGGATTAATTATTTTAATTTTGGTTGTTGTTGCAGCAGCCGTTGGTGTAGGCGTTGTGATACATAAAATCAGGAGGTTCTCCCGCGCAGTATTTGGTACGAGCTCGCTGATTGAAGGTATCGAAGGGGCAAAAAGCAATCAGGAAATGATGCGTGAAACGCCGCGTTCGCTCCACGGAATGACATCGGTATATTTACCGATGATAAAAAAGGACTTCCCTGAGTTTGACTATGAGCTCTACAAGAGCAAGGCAGGCTCTATTTTGCGAAGCTATTTTAATGCGATTTACAGCAAAAAGGTTTTGGGCATTACCGAAGAGGCTACAATCACTCTCAAAAACAATGTGCAGGGAATTATTGACGAGTTAGGCTCACGCAATGTAATGCAGTGCTTTGACGAAATCAACCTGTATGCAACTGAGATTGCACGCTACATAAAGAACGGCAAGACGGTTACAATCGTTTTTGAGACTGCTGTTGGGTATTATTCATATGTGACTGACTGTGACGGCAAGGTTGTGTTTGGAAGCAAGGAAGCTAAAATGCAGACGGTATACGAGATTGAACTGGTGTATATTCAGGATGTTGATAAAATTGAGAATCACGCTGACGCATTGGGAATCAACTGTCCTAACTGCGGTGCACCGATAAAAAGTCTCGGAGAAAAGTACTGTGAATATTGCGGTACTGCGGTGCAGGAGGTCAATATCCGTGCATGGAAATTTAATTCCATAAAAGAACAGACTCTCCAAAAGCGCCAGTATTAAATATTACTATGAACGAATGCGTTGTTGCAGAGGCGGTTTAGCCGCATAAGACCGGGCTGTTATGTAATTTGTACCATTATGCCAATAATTGTTGATATGATGTTGCATTTTGCATTAAAAAATATTATTATAGAGATATAAGAAAAAATCCAAAAATAAAATTATAAAGGAGTTCTATTATGGGTATTATTAAAGCGGCAATCAATGCTATCGGAGGCGGCCTTGCCGATTCATGGCAGGAGGTCATTGAGCCGTCGCCTATGGGCGACAACACCCTTATTTGTCCGGGTCAGATTAAATCGACAAACGCAGGAAAGGGTCAGAACAAAAAAGGTTCTGATAATATTGTTTCAAACGGCTCTATTATTCACGTATATGATAATCAGATGATGATTTTGATTGATGGCGGAAAGATTGTTGACTTTACTGCCGAGCCGGGTTATTTTCAGGTTAGCAACAGCTCAATGCCGTCGCTTTTCTGCGGTCAGTTCGGCGACACAATTAAAGAAACCTTTAGCCGTATTAAATTCGGCGGTGTACCGTCACAATCTCAGAGGGTATTCTATATAAATCTTCAGGAGATTAAGGGTATTCCGTACGGAACATCAACTCCTGTAAACTATTTTGACAATTTTTATAACGCAGAGCTTATGCTTCGTGCTCACGGTACATATTCCATCAAGGTTGTTGAACCGTTCAAGTTCTATCAAGAGGTAATTCCGAGAGAAGCAATTACCGAAAACAGAGCTGTTGAATATAACGAGGTAAGAGCACAGTATAACGACGAATTTGTAGGCGCACTCGGTTCTGCCATTAACCAGTATTCTGCTGACGGCGAGAGAATCAGCTATATCAAATCAAAGCAGCGCTTGCTCGGTCAGTATATGGCTAAGACCCTTGATGATGAGTGGACGCAGGGTCGTGGCATGGAGGTATTCTCCGTTGGTATGGATGTATCCTACGACGAGCAGAGTCAGGAGTTTATCAATATGCGCAACAAGGGCGCAATGATGTCGGATGCGGCTGTTCAGCAGGGCTATGTTGCCGCAAATATTTCAGAGGGCTTAAAAGACGCAGGCTCAAATGCAAACGGTGCCATGGCAGGATTTATGGGTATGGGCGTTGGTATGAATGCAGGCGCAGGCATACTCGGCGGATATCAGCAGAATCCACAGTACCACAATCAGCAGCCACAGCAGGCAGCACCACAGCAGGCAACTCCTCAGCAGACAGCACAGGCAGGCGGCTGGACTTGCTCCTGTGGTAACGTTAATACAGGCAATTTCTGCTCGGAGTGTGGCAGCAAAAAGCCAGAGACACCAAAGAAGCGTTTTTGCACAAACTGCGGTGCTGAGTTATCGGAAAATGCTAAATTCTGTCCTGAATGCGGCACAAAGGCTTGAGAGATTATATAGTGCAAATTAAGGGGGTAGAATATGGCTACCGTTAACTATAAATGTCCCAACTGTGCAGGTCCGTTAAAGTTTAATCCTGACAAACAAATGTTTAGCTGTGAATATTGTATGTCTGATTTTTCCGAGGAAGCTGTTCAGCAGATGTATGCTCAGCGTGAGCAAAAAGAGAACAGCGAGGAAAAAGCAGAGCAAAAGGCTCAGGAAAAAGCTCGGCAGAGCGGTGAAACTGCGGCAGAGGATGCAGTTGTGTACACCTGCCCAAGCTGTGGCGCAGAGGTTGTAACAACAGCGTCGACTGCGGCAACTACCTGCTTTTATTGCCAGAATCCCGTAGTTTTGGGCGGAAGATTATCGGGCGAATTTAAGCCGGATAAGGTTATTCCGTTTGCTCTTACAAAGGATAAGGCGATTGAAAAGTTTTTGGCTATGTGCAAGAAGAAATTGTTTTTGCCAAAGGACTTTGCAAGCAAAAAGCAGTTTGAGAAGCTGACGGGTGTGTATTTTCCGTATTGGTACATAGACGCTCAAAAGCAGGCAAATATGGTTGCTATCGGCAAAAAAATCCGCACATGGCGTTCGGGAAACAAACAATATACCGAAACAAGTACATATCGCCTTGAACGTGGCGGTGATCTGGTTATCAAAAATGTTTTTGAAAGAGCGCTTAAGAGTCAGGACAGAGAAATGCTTCAATGCGTTCATCCGTTTGACTTAAATCAGTCGCATCCGTTTGCAATGTCGTATCTGTCGGGTTTTCAGGCTGAAAAGCGTGATATCGAACGCAACGATATCCAACAGCAGGTAGATCAGGAGATTACAGATTATTGCAAAACTTTGCTTAAGGATACAATGAATGGATATACGGGTATTGTTACCGAGAATTACGCTGACAAAACAGACCTTGAGGCGTGGAGTTACACACTGCTTCCTGTGTGGATTGTAACCTACAAGTACAAGGACAAAATTTTACCTTTTGCCATAAACGGACAGACGGGCAAAACCTATGGAGAGCTGCCTGTTTCAAAGGGCAAACTTGCAATTTTCTTTGCGGTCGTTGCGGTTGTGCTTACGGCACTGGGATTGTTAGGAGGTCTGTTGTTATGTTAAAAATAACCAAGAGGTTTTCAGCAATTCTTGCGGCAATACTGCTTATAGCCTGTGTACCGCTTAGTGTATTTGCTCAGGCAAAGGGTGTGCTTACGGATAATGCAGAGCTGTTTACTGACAGCGAAAAAGCCGAATTGCAAGGCAAACTTGACGATTTGAGTCAAAAAACAGGCTGGATGGCTGTTATCTATACAAACTATGACGGTTATGACAGTGACGAAATAAAGCCGCATGCAAACAGATATTATGCCGATAATTACGGCAAAACTACGGACGGCGTTATGCTTACCATTGATATGTCGGGCAGAGCTGTTGATTTTAGAACTAAGGGCGACGCAATGTATTATTTCAGCGATAGCCGTGTTGATAACATTCTTGATGATGTGCAGTTATATTTATCCGGTGATGAATATTATTATGCAGGCGAAATATTCATAAATTATGCAAGTGAATATTACGACGATGGCATCCCTGAGGGTGAGTCAAATAATAACATAGATATGCAAGAAAAAGAAGACAATCCGTTGTGGTATGTTGTAAAACACTATGGCATAATTATCTTGCTTGTTTCGTGCGGAATAGCTGCACTTGCCGTTTTGTTTATAGTTAAGTCCTATAAGAAAAACGGCAAAGCAAATATCTATGACCTTCATTCCAACAGTAACGTAAAGCTTAATAACAGTACAGACACATTCCTGCACAAGAGCGTTTCGGTTACTACCATTTCAAGCAGTTCTTCGTCGGGCGGAAGCTCAGGCGGTCATTCAAGCGGTGGCGGCGGCTCAAGCGGCGGCGGCAGTCGAAGCTTTTAATTTAGATTGGTATAAAAATAAATATTGTTGTTTCTGACACCAAAATTTTATTGAGGTAAAAGACAATGCAAAAATTAAGGTACGGTTTGTACCTTTGCTTTGGGCGGCGTTTTTTACGCCGCCTTTTTTAGTTCGGGTATATTTGTCGCACCACCGCTTAAAATTGGTATCCCGAACCAAGCAATTTTCTATTGATAACGCAGGAATTGACTCACATACCAATAAAGCCCACCTCGTAGGGGCGACCATTGTGTCGTCCGAAAATGAATTGTAACTGTCGGGCAAATGACGTATAAAAATATATCACGTCGGCTACTCGAAAATGGATGCAACGTCACGTTGCCGAATTGTGAGCGGTATAATGCCGCCGTCACGCCACTTTTTTGAACAGAACAGGAGAGAAAAATGGAAGAAAAGCAAACCAGAGTTGCAGTTATAAGCATTATTGTTGAAAATCCTGACGCAGTATTGCAAATCAACGAGATTTTGCACACGGCTTCAAACAGCATAATAGGAAGAATGGGATTGCCTTATCGGCAAAAAAACATCAGCATTATCAGTGTAGTTGTTGATGCTGAGCAGGATGTTATAAGCAATATTTCCGGCAGGCTCGGCAAGCTGTCGGGAGTGACTGTAAAAACAGCGTATTCAAAGAAGTGATGTAATGACAAATATTGAAATTATTGAAAAACTTGATGCAGTTCATACCGCTGACAACAGCGAGCTTGCACAGCTGATTTCAACTATAACGGATAATGAGCTTGAAGTGCTGAGGCAAACGGCTCAAAAATGTGCACAAAAGCATTTTGGCAACAAGGTGTTTATCAGAGGTTTAATAGAAATCTCAAGTATTTGCAAAAATGACTGCTATTACTGCGGAATAAGAAAATCAAATAAAAACGCCGTGCGTTACCGCCTGAGCAAAGAACAGATACTTGATTGCTGTGAACAGGGATATAAGCTTGGATTTCGCACTTTTGTAATGCAGGGCGGAGAGGATGGATATTTTACCGACGAGATAATGTGTGATATTATCAGCTCAATAAAGCAAAAATATCCCGACTGTGCTGTAACGTTGTCGCTTGGTGAGCGAAGTCGAGAGAGCTATCAGCGCCTTTATGATGCAGGAGCAGACCGATATCTTCTAAGACACGAAACAGCAAACAAAGAGCACTATTCAAAACTGCATCCGCAAATAATGACATTAAAAGGGCGAAAGCAATGCCTTTTAAATTTGAAAGAAATCGGCTTTCAAACAGGCGCAGGATTTATGGTAGGCTCGCCGTATCAGAGCATAGGAACGATTTGTGAGGATTTGAGATTTATCGAACAGCTCGCGCCTCAGATGTGCGGCATAGGACCGTTTGTTCCGCACAAGGACACAATATTTAAGAATGAAAGAAGCGGCAGTGTAAGGCTGTGCCTTGTACTGTTGTCCGTAATAAGGCTGATGAATCCAAATATACTTTTGCCTGCCACTACGGCACTTGGCACAGTTGACCCGATTGGACGAGAAAAAGGGATATTACACGGTGCAAATGTTGTTATGCCAAACCTTTCTCCAAGCGAGCACCGCAAGGATTATTCGCTTTATGACAACAAACTTTGTACAGGCGATGAGGCGGCAGAAAGTTTAAAAACACTGTCGGAAAAATTGAAAAAAATCGGCTACCAAATCGTGGTAGACCGAGGAGATTATAAAGGAAACCACTGAAAGGAAGTTTAAAAATGAGTGTATACGACAAAAAATCTTTAAAAGCAGAGGAGTTTATTAACGACGAGGAAATCAAGGCAACGCTAAAATACGCTGATGAAAACAAAGATAATCTGGAGCTTATTGATAAGATTATCGAAAAAGCAAGGCTGAGAAAGGGTATTGACCACAGAGAGGCAAGCGTTCTGCTTGCGTGTGAAAATCCTGAAAAAATTGAGGAAATCTATGCGCTTGCAAGACAGATAAAAAAAGATTTTTACGGCGACAGAATCGTTATGTTTGCACCGCTTTATTTGTCTAATTACTGCGTTAACGGCTGTCTTTACTGCCCGTATCACGCAAAAAACAAGCATATCTGCCGCAAAAAACTCACTCAGGAAGAGGTTAAGAACGAAGTAATTGCACTTCAGGACATGGGGCACAAGCGCCTTGCTATTGAGTCAGGCGAGGATCCCGTAAACAACCCGATTGAATACATCCTTGAGTGTATCGACACAATCTATTCAATTAAGCACAAGAACGGAGCAATCCGCAGAGTAAACGTAAATATTGCAGCTACCACCGTTGAAAATTATCGCAAATTAAAAGATGCAGGAATCGGTACATATATTCTGTTTCAGGAAACCTACAACAAGGAAAGCTATGAATATCTGCATCCGACAGGTCCGAAGCACAACTATGCTTATCATACAGAGGCTATGGACAGAGCAATGGAGGGCGGCATTGATGATGTCGGTATCGGCGTATTGTTCGGCTTGGAGCTTTATCGCTATGAGCTTGCAGGAATTTTGATGCACGCAGAGCACCTTGAGGCTGTTCACGGCGTAGGCCCTCATACAATCAGCGTTCCACGTGTTAAACGTGCCGATGATATTGACCCTGACGAGTTTGATAACGGAATCAGTGATGAAATTTTTGAAAAAATAGTCGCAATCATAAGAATTGCCGTTCCGTACACAGGAATGATTATATCAACAAGAGAGAGCAAGAGTGTGCGTGAAAAGGTGCTTGAACTTGGTATTTCTCAGATTAGCGGCGGCTCAAGAACAAGCGTCGGCGGATATGTTGAGCCTGAGGATGAGGATGAAAACTCTGCGCAGTTTGATGTTTCCGACCAAAGAAGCCTTGACGAGGTTGTAAAGTGGCTGATGGATCTCGGCTACATTCCGTCGTTCTGCACCGCATGTTATCGTGAGGGCAGAACAGGCGACCGTTTTATGGCACTGTGCAAAAGCGGTCAAATTCAAAACTGCTGTCATCCAAATGCTCTTATGACCCTTGAAGAATACCTTATGGACTATGCTCATGAGGATACACGCAAAATCGGTGAGCAGCTTATAGAGCAGGAGCTTGAAAAAATCCCGAACGAAAAGGTTAGAAAAATTGCAAGAGAGCATATTTTTGACATTGCGAACAACAACAAGCGAGATTTTAGGTTTTAACAAAATTATTTTAAGGGACAGCTGATGCACTGTCCCTTTTGGGAGAATATAACTATGAGCCTTAACGATACTCCGCAGTCAGAGCGACTGCATATTGGATTTTTTGGTATGCGCAACGCGGGTAAATCAAGCGTTGTAAATGCTGTTACCAATCAGCAGATTTCTGTTGTTTCAGACGTTAAAGGCACAACTACAGACCCTGTGACAAAGGCTATGGAGCTTTTGCCGCTCGGTCCGGTTGTGATTATTGACACACCGGGATTTGATGACGAGGGCACGCTTGGAGATATGAGGGTAAAACGCACCAAGCAGGTGCTTAACCGTGTTGACATTGCGGTACTGGTTGTTGATTCAGTAAAGGGAAAAACGACGGCTGATGAAGAGCTGATTGAAATTTTTAGACAAAAGGATATTCCGTTTGTTGTCGCCTACAACAAAAGTGATTTGACGGGCAATGTCGATTACTCCGACGGTGTGCCGGTGAGTGCGCTTGAAGGTAAAAACATTGATTTGCTCAAGCAAAAAATTGCACATTCGGCAAGAATTGATGCCGCACAACGCAGGATTTGCGCCGATTTGATAAATGCAAACGATTTGGTTGTTTTGGTTATTCCGATTGATGAGTCTGCGCCAAAGGGCAGGCTTATTCTGCCGCAACAGCAAACAATAAGAGATATTCTTGAATCAGGTGCAGCGGCAATATCAGTAAGAGATACCAAGCTTGCACAAACGCTTGAGAGTCTTGGCACAAAGCCGTCGCTGGTGATTACAGACAGCCAGGCTTTTGACGAGGTATCAAAAATCGTGCCTGAGGATATACCACTGACTTCATTTTCAATACTTATGGCAAGGTATAAGGGTTTTCTTGATACAGCCGTAAAGGGTGCAGCGGCAATTGACAGGCTGTCCGATGGTGCAAAAATTTTGATTTCAGAGGGCTGTACACACCACCGTCAGTGCAACGATATCGGTACGGTAAAGCTGCCGAGACTTCTGAAAATGTATACGGGCAAGGATTTTGTAATTGAAACCTCATCGGGCAAGGGTTTTCCCGATGATTTGTCTGAGTATGACCTTGTGCTTCACTGCGGAGCGTGTATGCTCAATGAGCGTGAAATTAAGTACAGAATGAAGTTTGCCGTTGACAGTGGTGTTCCGTTTACAAACTACGGTATTGCGATTGCGTATATGCGAGGGATACTTAAACGTTCTGTCGCTATGTTGCCCGATGTGTCATTTTAGGCTTTAAGGGACAATCGAATATAATATACAGAATACAAAAAGTCCGGCAAAAACCGGACTTTTTGCTTTATTGGAAACCGGTCGAAGACGGTTGGGCAAAGAAATGTTGATACTATCAGGCGGTCTGATCGAATTGTGAGCGGCGTCACGACGTTTTTTCGACAAGTTTAGGGGATACATTGCTTATCCCCTGTTGTTTTGTATGTTTTTAGTAAATTCATCCGAACATATTAGCAATAAATTGCGGTGTGTTCGGCAATTCTCTTGCGATAATTTCGGCAATTTCAGCCTTGATATTCTGCGGAATATCACCAGCCACATTGAATGCGTGCGTACCGATTGCTTGTTCGCCGATAGCAATATACCCCTGTGCGTAACCGCCGAATGCAATCTGCGAAGCAATGGCACAACCGCCAATTGAATAAACGCCTATTGAACATCCTCCTATCGTAAACACACCCAACGCAACTCCGCCCAAAGCAAGTACGCCTGCGGCAACTCCGCCAAGCGCAACGCCGCCGACAGAAATGTTGCCAAGAGCAAGCAAAAGACCGATTGACACAATACCCCACGAAAGCAACCCGACTGAAAGCAGCCCCAGAGAAATCAAGCCTGTTGAAATTATACCAATTGAGAACACACCTTTAGCCCTGTATGCACCCAGACCGATATTAATATGATAGAGAGGCAATCCCATAAAAGTTTTGTTGCTTTTGCGTTCAAAGTGCAGTTTTTCTCTAATACTTTTCTTTGAACTGTTATTCAGTTCAGCATTTCCGTTATCAAAATTAACGGAATTTGTTTTTTCACTCTCATTCTTTAATAAATAATCAGTAGTCACACCGAAAAAATCACTCATCTGAATAATTTTGTCAACGTCAGGCATTGCCTGCCCTGTTTCCCATTTTGAAACTGCCTGACGTGAAACTCCCATTTTTTCGCCAAACTCCTCCTGTGACAAACCTTTTGACTGTCGCAAACGCATAATTTTTTCTCCAAGTGTCATTTGTATAAACTCCTTAAAATTTATTGACTTCGAAATCAATTTAATTATATCGCAAATTGCAAAAAAACACTACCATTTTAACCTTGAAATCTGTCAACCGGCAGTTGACAGACTGTATAACCGCTTAATAAAGGGGTTTTAAGATATAGATTTTGACTCCGACTATTGATATAGAGCAATAAAAAGAGCGAGTGCCTCGCATGCAATTCGTGCAGCAGCTTGATATTATCAGTACTTCTGTTCTCGCCCGTTTTCGAGCAATTTCCTATAATGTAAAAAGAGCGGCTTTCCTTGCGGAGAGTCGCTCTTTTAGATAAATTAATTATGCGGAAAGCAAGTTACATAATTGACTTGATAAGTCCGCCTTTTTTGATGATGTTCTGAATGAACTCGGGGAACGGCTCAGCCTGATAGGTTTTGCCTGTTGTTTCATTGGTGATTACGCCTGTGTCAAAGTTAACCGATACAACGTCGCCGTCTTTGATGTCCTTTGCCGCCTCATCACATTCAAGAATAGGCAAACCGATGTTAATTGAATTGCGGTAGAAAATTCTTGCAAATGTTGATGCGATAACGCAGGAAATACCGCTTGCCTTGATTGCGATTGGTGCGTGCTCACGTGATGAACCGCAGCCAAAGTTTTTCTCGGCAACCATAATGTCGCCCTCGTTTACTTTATTTACAAATTCTGCGTCAATGTCCTCCATACAGTGAGCGGCAAGCTCCTTATGGGAGGCTGTGTTAAGATAACGAGCAGGGATGATTACATCCGTATCAACGTTATCGCCGAACTTGTGAACTGTGCCTTTTGCATTCATATTAACTGTCTCCTTTATTAAAGCTTTGACGGGTCTGTGATGTAGCCGGTTACTGCGCTTGCTGCGGCAACTGCCGGGCTTGCAAGATAAATCTCGCTGTCTACATGTCCCATTCTGCCGACAAAGTTGCGGTTTGTTGTTGAAACAGCCTTTTCGCCTGCGGCAAGAATACCCATATGTCCGCCAAGACAAGGACCGCAGGTTGGAGTTGAAACAACTGCGCCTGCCTCAATGAATATGTCAAATAATCCTTCGTGCATAGCGTCGAGCCAAATCTGCTGAGTGCCCGGGAAGATGATGCAGCGAACATTTTTGGCTATTTTTCTGCCTTTTAAAATTTCAGCGGCGGCTCTTAGGTCGGAAATTCTGCCGTTTGTGCAGGATCCGATTACGCACTGGTCAATTTTAACTTCATTTTCGCCTATTTCATCAACTGTCCTTGTGTTTTCGGGCAGGTGAGGAAATGCAACCGTTGGTCTGAGCGTGCTCAAATCAATTGTGTATTCCTCGTCGTACACAGCATCTTCGTCGGCGGTGTATTCAACAGGGGTGCCCTGATATCTGCCGTTGCAGTATTCGCGTGTGATGTCGTCAACAGGGAAAATGCCGTTCTTTGCGCCTGCTTCTATAGCCATATTGGCAATGCAAAGGCGGTCGTCAATGTTTAGGTATTGCAAGCCCTCGCCCGCAAATTCCATTGATTTATAGAGCGCACCGTCAACGCCAATCATACCGATTATGTGTAAAATAACGTCTTTGCCGCTTACATAGCCCTGCGGCTTGCCGACGAGATTGAATTTGATTGCAGAAGGAACCTTGAACCAAGCCTTGCCGCTGATCATTCCCGCAGCCATATCTGTTGAGCCTACGCCTGTTGAAAAAGCACCGAGTGCACCGTATGTGCAGGTGTGTGAATCTGCGCCTATGCAAAGGCATCCGGGACCTACAAGTCCTTTTTCGGGGAGCAATGCATGCTCAATACCCATCTGACCGACGTCCATATAATTCTTAATATCATATTTGTTTGCAAAATTGCGTGTCTGCTTAACCTGAGTAGCTGCCTTTATGTCCTTGTTAGGAGTAAAGTGGTCCATTATCATTGCAATTTTTGTGTTGTCAAACACTGAGGTTGCGCCGTTTTCCTCAAAAACGTTGATTGCTACGGGAGAGGTTACGTCGTTGCCGAGCACCATATCAAGCTGTGCTTCTACAAGCTGCCCTGCCTTAACCTCGCTCAGCCCTGCGTGGGCTGCAAGGATTTTTTGTGACATAGTCATACCCATAAAATCACTCCTTTTGTTTTTTAATAATATTATTGCATAAGGGTTGAAAAAAGATTGTAAACTATGTTACAATTAGAGAAATTATTTGCAGGTAAATAGCGGATAAAAGGAGCAGGAGTATATGGAAACACGTTCGTTGCGTTACATACAAACAGGAAGTAAAATTCACGAGGATATGCAAAGACTGCTTGAAAACGCAAGTCCGTCAAGACGATTTGCAAAAGATGAGATAATATATCTTCAGGGCGACATTGCAAGCAACTTTTGCTATTTGAAAAAAGGCAGAGTAAAGGTGTATATGACATCGGTTGACGGAATGGAAAAAACACTCAATACTGCAACAAACGGGGAATTACTGGGGGAAGGTGCATTTTTTGACAAAAAGCCCAGAGTCAGCTCGGCAAGAGCAATGGTTAGCACCGAGGTCGTTATGATTGATCAAAAAAGGCTTACAGAGCTTATTGCACAATATCCCAAGCTTGCGTTTGAACTGCTTGAAATTTTGTCAAATCGTATTCGTTTGTTATCGTCACAGCTTGATTCAATGACATTTTTGCAGGCAGACGCACGCATTGCCCATTTATTGCTTGAAAGTGAGAAAAACGGCAGAGTACACCTGACTCACGAAGAAATTGCCAACGCTGTCGGAGTGTCAAGGGTGACGGTAAGCAAGGTGCTCGGCAGATTTACAAAAAGCGGATATATTTCTACCGAATACAGACAGATTTTGCTGAAAAAAAAGGAGAAAATAGCAGAGTTTTTTGAACCCGAGATTGTATAATAAAGCTAAGGCAGCGGCAAAGTAACAGGAAGCTAACTTCCAAAATTAATATAATTTCTGCCCAAACTAGGCAATGGTTAGAAATATACGTACGCTATTGTCGACAAAAACGTTGTGGATTAATAAATTTTTCTGCTCGAACTAAGCACCGGTTAGAAATATATGTGCATTACGGTCGGGAAATATACGTTTGGATTTAATATTTTTTTCTACTCGATCTAAAATACTTGAAAAATGTTGGAAAAAGCCGTATAATAATGGTGTATGAGTAAATTCTGAAACTCAAACAATTTATTGAAAGGAGAAGTACACATGATTTATTCAAAAGAAGTTGAAAAAATGTGCACTGTTGCAAAGGGACCAAAGCACGGTCCTGCACCTATTCCCGAAGAGGGCAAATGGGTAAAATCTTATGAGATTAAAGACATTTCGGGTCTTTCTCACGGTATCGGCTGGTGTGCGCCTCAGCAGGGTGCCTGCAAACTCACACTTAACGTAAAAGACGGTATTGTTGAAGAAGCACTGGTTGAAACAATCGGTTGCTCAGGTATGACTCACTCCGCAGCAATGGCTGCTGAAATTCTCCCTAACAAGACACTCCTTGAGTGCCTTAACACAGACCTTGTTTGTGACGCAATCAACACCGCAATGAGAAACATCTTTGAGCAGCTTGTTTACGGCAGAAGCCAGACAGCTTTCTCTGAGGGCGGTCTCCCGATTGGTGCAGGTATGGAGGATCTTGGCAAAGGTCTTCGCAGCCAGGTTGGTACTATGTACAGCACAAACGCAAAGGGCGTTCGTTATATGGAAATGGCTGAAGGCTATGTTCTTAAGACTGCTCTTGACGAAAATGACGAAGTTATCGGCTACCAGTTTGTAAAGCTCGGTAAGATGCTTGAGGACATTCGTCACGGCGTTGAACCAAACGAAGCATATAAAAACAACATCGGTCAGTACGGTCGTTTCGACGGCGCAGCTAAGTACATTGACCCTCGTGAAGAATAATTCGGTAAGGAGGACACAATAATGGCAGTAACATTTGAAAGTATGGAAAGAAGAATGCCTAAGATTGAGAAGTGCCTTGCCGAGTACGGTATTGCAAATCTTGAAGAGGCAAGAAAAATTTGTAACGATATGGGGTTTGACCCATATGATATCGTTAAGGGCGTTCAGCCAATCGCATTTGAAAATGCAGGCTGGGCTTATACTCTTGGCTGTGCTGTAGCAATCAAAAAGGGTGCAAAGACTGCTGCCGAGGCTGCCGAGGCAATCGGTATCGGCCTTGAGGCATTCTGCATCCCCGGTTCTGTTGCAGAGCAGAGAAACGTTGGCCGTGGTCACGGTAACCTTGGCGCAATGCTTTTGAGAGATGAAACAAAGTGCTTTGCATTCCTTGCAGGTCACGAAAGTTTTGCTGCTGCTGAGGGCGCTATCGGTATTGCTCGTAACGCTAACAAGGCAAGAAAAGAACCATTAAGAGTTATTCTTAACGGTCTTGGCAAGGACGCTGCTTATATCATTTCAAGAATCAACGGCTTTACATATGTAAAAACTGAGTTTGACTATTTTACATCAGAGCTTAAGATTGTTGAAGAAAAGGCTTTTTCTGACGGTGAAAGAGCTGCTGTTCGCTGCTACGGTGCAGACGACGTTCGTGAGGGCGTTGCAATTATGCAGAAGGAAAACGTTGGTGTTTCAATCACAGGTAACTCAACAAACCCGACTCGTTTCCAGCACCTTGTTGCAGGTACATACAAGAAGTGGGCTAACGAAAACGGTGTTAGTTACTTCTCAGTAGCATCAGGCGGCGGCACAGGTCGTACACTTCATCCCGATAATATGGGTGCAGGCCCTGCTTCTTACGGTCTTACAGACTCAATGGGCAGAATGCACGGTGACGCTCAGTTTGCAGGTTCATCTTCTGTTCCTGCTCACGTTGAGATGATGGGTCTTATCGGTATGGGCAACAACCCAATGGTTGGTGCTACCGTTGCTTGTGCAGTTGCAGTTTATGAGGCAATGAACAAGTAATTGCAAATCTTTTCAATAAATCAGAACATCCGCAAACTCATTTGAGCTTGCGGATGTTTTTTTTGACTTTATAGGAAAATGCCCGAAAACGGTCGGGCGGAGGAGTGTAGATACTATCAAGCTGTCT
>DKXL01000032.1:12188-46455 GCA_002493005.1 Ruminococcaceae bacterium UBA7127 | reverse complement strand
AAAATGGATGCAACGTCACGTTGCCGTTACGCCGCTTTTTTAATTAATTTTATTAGCTGCAAATATTGACAACTACAATATGCAGCAGCGGAACAATTATACCCGTCAGCGACAGGGTAGGCAGAGTTGTGCCAAGCGTAAGAAGTAATATAACCGATAAAACTATGATTGCAATGTCGGTTATAAAAAATGGCTTGACAGAAAATTTTTTATCGGATTTAAGAATGGTCAGAAGTCCGTTAATCATCTGAGCCAATGCTACCGCAAGCGCGGCTGTCAAAAAAGCTTTGGTGAGTACGTCGTTCGGTGCGCCGAAAAATATATACAGCATAATTGCCGCCATTCCTGCGGCAACTATTCCGCCCAGCATCATTATTCCGCCGATAATCATAAGCAAAACTCTGTTTTTCACACAATAACCCCACATTCTGTTTATCTGTGAATTTATTTTACTATACCAAAAGGTTGTTGTCAAATGACGGTTATTGCCAAAGCAATGATAAAATTCCCATAATCAGCGGTTGATGAACAAGATATATCAACAGACTGTGTTTGCCGATTATATTAAGCACAGGGATTTTAAGCATAAAAAAGAGATCTGCATTCGTGCTTTTTATTAACCGCCACAAAAAATATCCCGCCGAAAACATAAATACCCAAGGGATTATCGGAAAATAATCGGTAGAAAAGAAATCCGCCGATTTAAAGCCTAAAAACGACAGCCATTTAAACTGATACAACTCAGTCGGTAAATCGAAAATTTTGAACTTAAAAAATCCGATATACCTTTGCGGCACACCATATGTAAAGGCAAAAATAAGCAGTGACAAAGCCATTCCAAGAGCAGGCTTGACTTTATCAAGGTATATTCTGAGCGGCTGTAAAATCAGCATTGAACAACCAATCAGGTTTAAAATGCCGAACCATACAGCCTGCTGTGGGATAGCCAGAGTTGTAACAACGGTTATCAAAAAGCCGAACAGATTTATAATTATTCCGCGCTTGTAGGCGCTGTGTGAAAAGTTGAGTGATATGCCCGAAATTACAATAAACGAAATGCAGATAAATCTTTCCCAAACGACTGTAAGCGGTTGAGAAGCCCAACCGCTGTCAAGAGAATATATCATAAACACATCATATAAAAAATGAAATGCAAGCATATTTATCAGAGCAAAACCTCGCAGGCTGTCAATAAGATGATAGCGAGGCTTGCTGTTTGTAATTACAGTCCTCATCATTTGTTTTTCTTTATTTTTACGGAGAATACGGTTATTGATGCGATAAGCAGTACAATGGCATACGCGATTACCCATATCAACTCAGGCATAATCTGTGAATATTCACCGCTTAAAGCATATCTTGCGGCATTTACTGCATGAGCAAACGGAAGTACGTTTGCAAGAGATTCAAACCAACCGCCGACAAGCGCAGTGTCAAACCAAATATTTGAGAACCATGCCGAAAGATTGGTGAGCAATGCTCCGCACACACCGCCGACTGCTTTGTCGTTGAGAACTGTTCCGCACAAAAGTCCGAGCGAAATGAACACAAGTGAAATTGGAATGTTAACTACTATTGCAAGAAAAATATCAGCGCTGAATTCAAGACCTAAAAACAGAGCCGCTATATAGCAAATCAACGATTGTACAAGTGACATTGGAACAAGCGGAAGCGTGTAGCCAAGGATAAAATCATATGATTTGAGCGGTGAGGTGAACAGTCGCATCATAAAGCTGGTGGTTCTGTCTTTTGCAATCAGCATTGCAGAGAAAAGGGATATAAAGCTGAGTCCGAATACCGTAACGCCCGGCGCAAGGTTTTGAATCTGGAACAGTGCGTTTGCGCCCTGCGCTTCTTTGGGAATGCTTGAGTTAATGGCAGAAAGCAACAAAAGCAGCACGAGAGGGAATCCGAGTCCGAATATCAGCGTGAGAATATCGCGCAGGATTTCTTTAGTGTTTCGTGAAGAAAAGGTTAAAAACTTCATATCAAATACCTCCCTCTGAAATTTTAACAAAGGCATTTTCAAAGTTGTCGACTCCCGCCAGTGCTTTGAGTTCGGCACCGGTGCCTACAGCCATAAGCTCACCTTTGTTCATAATTCCGATTCTGTCGGAAAGTGCTTCTGCTTCTTCAAGATAATGAGTCGTGAGGATGATGGTAACCTTTCCTTTAAGTTTTTCTATGTGATGCCACAGCTCACGTCGTGCAAGAACATCAAGACCGAGTGTGGGCTCATCAAGAAACAAAATCTTTGGTTTTGATATGAGTGCCATTGCAATGCTGAGTCGTCTTTGCCATCCGCCTGACAAATTTTTTGCTTTGTCTTTTGCAATTTCTTCAAGGTCAAACTGTTCAATGCTTTCCTGCGCCATCTGCTTTGCGGATTTGCGGTCAAAGCCGTATATTTGTGCCATAAGCTCAAGATTTTCACGCACAGTCAGGTTTTGCGCAACGGCTGTTTCCTGTGGGGATACTGCTATTATCTGCTTAACACTTTGACTGTCGCTTATAATGCTTTTGTTAAGCAAATATGCGTCGCCGCTTGTGGGCGGAGTAAGAGTTGAAAGCATTTTGATTGTTGTTGATTTGCCTGCTCCGTTTACGCCGAGCAGTGCAAAAAGCTCTCCTTGATTTACACAAAGGTCAAGATTATTTACGACAGTTTTGTCGTTGTATTTTTTCGTTAGTTTTTCTGTTTGTATAGCGTACATATTTACCTCCGGATAATGATTATTTAAACGGATTTGGAATTTTGGCAATCGCCATTCCTTTTTCTTTGTCGCCAAGCACAATAATCCTATCACCTTGATTGATGTCAAATACCTTGCGTGCCAACTTTGGAATGACAATCTGTCCGCGCTCGCCCATTTTTACAACACCAAAAATATATTTACCGTCATCGCCGGATTTTTTATCTGCGGAGACGTCGTTTTCTTTGTAGTTATAGTAAAGCAGCATTTCGACCGAGGTTTCAAACAGATGGGCAAGTTCGGCGCATTTATATACGTCGGGAAGTGATTCGCCGTTTTCCCACTTGGCAACCGATTGACGGGTGACGCCGATTTTTTCGGCGATGTCTTCCTGCGAATAGGAGTATTTTTTGCGAAGATATTTTAAATTCATATCAATCATACTTTTTTCCTCCTTTGAATGTTATTATACTGCATAGAATCTATGATTTCAACCAACTATGATATAAAATAATGTTAACGTTGGTTGCCTCCAATCCGTATAGACAGGGGCTGAAAATAACCTATCTGCCCGAATTTAAAGCAAACGAGAGTCGTATCTTGCGTTATTCATAGAAAAATGTTTGACTCGGGTTACCGATGCTAAGCAATGGTGCGAGTAATATACCCGAAGCAAAAAAACGGCTGACCCAAAGGTCAGCCGTTCAAGCGCTAATATATTTTGAAATATTCGGATTAGCAGAAGAAAACGTCCATCTTTTTTTCTTCGCCGTCAGCTACAAAGTAAGCTTTGCTCTCTTCAGGTTTGAGGTATACGGAAATTTCCTTAGCATCCTTGCCGAGAGTAGTCTTAACGTTGTTTACAACCTCGTCAATAGAAACCTGAACGCCTGCAAACTCAACAAAAAAGTTTACCTTTGATTCAGCCGGCTTCTTTGGAGCTACCTTTTTAGGAGCAGCTTTCTTTGCAGGAGCCTTTTTTGCAGGAGCTTTCTTCTCAGCAACCGGCTCAGCCTTTACAGCTGTTTCTTTCTTTGCAGCAGTTTTTGCAGCAGCTTTTGCTGTAGTTGCTTTTGCGGTAGTTGTCTTTGTTTCGGTTTCTTTTGCAGCTTCTGCTGCTTTTGCGGTTGTTTTCTTTGTTGTTGCCATAGTGATAATCCTTCTTTCAATAAATCAATAAAATATTGCAGTTTATGTATTATGTATTTAACTTATCTGTATTATACATTTATAAAAAATAAAAGTCAACAAAGTGTACTAAAATTCGGCAGTTAATACAGATTTGTGAAAAAAAGAGGTGTTCGTTGGTGATGTTGCACTATAAATATAGTGCTATTTTGTGTAGATTGTCGTTATTTGTATCTGATTTGTATCCAGCTCTTTTAAAATATTAAATGAGTAAATTGAAAAAATTTGTAGTTTATGATAAAATAAACCATAAGAATAAAACTGAAGGAAGTAAGGATTGTGTTAGATAATTTTATTGTGATTGGTCAGCAGGTGTTGGTTTTGTTCGTGCTGATAGCGATTGGCTATTTGTGCGGCAAAAAGGGCATACTTACCGAGTCGTCATCTCATCACATAACCGATGTTGTATTATATGTTGTAACTCCATGTGTAATGATATCGGCATTTCAAAGGAAATTCAGTTTTGAGCTTTTGGGGAACATTTTAATTGCTGTACTTTGTGCCTGCCTGATACATGTGGGTTCGATATTGGTTGCAAAGCTGATTTTTCGCGATAAAAATGTCAGCCGCAAAAAGGTGCTTGAATTTGCAACGGTTTTTTCAAACTGCGGATTTATGTCGTTGCCGCTGCAAAAGGCGATTTTGGGCAATGACGGATGGTTTTACGGTTCCATTTTTGTAGCGGTATTCAATATATTTGTGTGGAGTTACGGACTTGTGTCGATGAGCGGCGACAAAAAACAGCTGTCACTAAAAAAGTTGATTTTTAATCCGGGTATAATGGGCGTTGCAGTAGCTGTTTTGCTGTTCGTATGCCAAATCAATTTGCCGTATATTATTCAACAGCCGGTCGAATATCTTTCGGCGCTCAACACTCCGCTGCCAATGTTGATAATCGGTTTTTATTTGTCAAAAGCAAACTTTAAAAAGGCATTTACCGATGTCGGCGCATACATTGCTATGGGTACAAGACTTGTTGTGATTCCGTTGGCTGCAACGTTCATAATGACTTTGTGCGGCGTTGACAAAACTATACTTATTGCATTTATTATTGCAAGCTCTGCCCCGACCGCTGCAACCACGACAATGTTTGCGGCAAAGTTTAACTGTGATGTTGAGCTGTCTGTAAGTGTAGTTGCATCATCAACTCTGCTCTCAATCGTCACAATGCCGCTTGTAGTGGCACTTGCAAGCACATTGTAAAATACTGAAAGGAGAATTGATATGGCACGCACTTCAATGCAAAAGCAAAAGCTGTTGTGTCTGCGGCAGATTTTGCTTGAAAAAACAGATGAAAAAAACGGACTGACTATCGCGGAGATAATAGGTGAACTTAAAAGCTATGGCATTGAAAGCGAGCGAAAAAGCTTGTATGATGATTTAAAAATTCTTGAAATGTACGGTCTTGATATTTGCCGTACAAAATCATCATCTGTGCGTTATTATGTGGGCAGTCGCGAGTTTGAAATGCCTGAACTTAAGCTGCTTGTAGACGCAATTCAAAGCTCAAAGTTTATTACCCACAGAAAAAGTTTGTCGCTCATCAAAAAGCTTGAGGGGCTTGTGAGTATTCACGAGGGCAAAGAACTGCAAAGACAGGTTTTTGTTGCAAACAGGGTAAAGACTGTCAATGAAAAGATTTATTATAACGTTGATAACATTCATAATGCGATAGCTGATGATAAGCAAATTTCATTTAAGTATTACAGTTGGGAGCTTGATTTTTCTTCGACAGAAAGAGTCGTAAAAAAACCGCGCAGGAACGGCGCCGAGTACAGGGTGTCGCCGTGGGCGCTGTGCTGGAATGACGAAAATTATTATATGATTGCCTACGATAAAGCGGCGGAAATGATAAAGCATTATCGTGTGGATAAAATGGATACAATTACCGTATGTGACGAGTGCCGTGACGGTAAACAAATATTTGATAAATTTGACCTTGTCGGATATACCAAGTGCGTTTTTTCTATGTTCGGCGGCGAAGAGGTTAGTGTTAAGCTTAGTGTGGCAAATGATATGATAGGCGTCATTGTCGACAGATTCGGCAAAGATATTTTTGTTTCAAGGGAGAATGACGAAAGGTTTTGTGTTACGGTCAACGTTATGCTCAGTCCGCAATTTTATGCGTGGGTGTTTGGATTAGGAGGCAAAATTAAAATTTTATCTCCGAAAAAAGCTGTTGCGGAGTTTAAAAGACAGCTTAAAGAAGCGAGCGAAGGAATATGATATATTGCGAATCGGTGTATTGCTTTGGTGAGTGCAGTATTTAAAAAGATTATGTTCTTTTGAATATAACGATAATTTGTGAAATCTTTGTTGTCAAAAAAATTAAATATGTTTCTAAAAAATCACAAAAACATACAAATAGCCTATTAATTTTGGAATGTTAATATTTTAACTTTTTGTGATATAATATGAATATTTTTAGTAAAACAGTTATTATTATTGACATTTTTTGCTTTAAATATTATTATATTCAAAGCGAAATGTTCGCATCAGTAAAAATTTTAAAACACTATAAAACAAAGATGAGAGGGAATAACATGGGTTTTGATTTCTTGCGTTCCGCAACGGCATCAAGCACTGCTTTCAGAGTTGTTTGCGGAGAAATGATTATTGATGAATTATGGAATGTTCACAGCGAAGTGCTTATAGCCTGCGTCAGAGAAGGAGCAATGACGATAGAAATGGCTACAAGTGCACACAAACTCAACAAGGGAGATATATATTTTATCTCACCAAACCAAAAGTACAAAATCGACAATTTTGGCAATGCTGTAGTTGAGGTTGTGCTGCTCAACCTTTCAAATCCAAACGCGGTAACCCAGGAGTATATACCCCAGAATCTAATCAGGGGTCTGTCTACAGGTAACTGCACGCACTTTGCAAAGGTTTCCCCAAGCAACAAAAGTTACGGAAGACTGCTTGAATGCATTAATATGATTATTGAAGGCGAAACTGAAAAGCCGGAGTATTTTCAGCTGCTTATTCACGGCAAGCTTTACGAGCTGTTTTACATTATGTTCTCTGAGGAGTACATTAGTATTTTGAATGTTGAAACACAAGGCAAAAAGTATCGTGCCTTACGCAGAATTACAGAGTATATCAACGAAAATTTCTGTGACAACATCACGCTTGATACGATTGCTCAGGCAACAGACTTGAGTCGATATTACATATCACATCTGTTTAAAGAACTGATGAATACGACATTTGTAAATTACTTAAATGAATTAAGGCTCAACCGTGCGGCAATGCTGCTCACCACAACAGACACTCCGGTCATTGAGATTGCAGGTCTTTCGGGCTTTAATAACATATCTAATTTTAACAGAGCGTTTAAAATGTACTTTGACACTACTCCTTCTAAGTATAGAAAAAGTGAAAGACAAGCATTTTAACTTATCAGAGCCGATGGAAAACCATCGGCTCTGCCCTATTTTGGCATAATATACAAAAATGTTACAAATAATACACGTTGAAAACCGAGGACAGGTATGATAAAATATAAATAATAAATTGATATCCGGTGAAATAAATGAAACATTTTTTTGATAAAAAATTGAATACTGTTTTATCTGTGACGATTGTTGTGTTAGCTTTGGTTATTGTTATGTATACTGTGGTTACAAACGGAACAATTCGAGCAGGTGAGTCGGCTGCTGCTATGGCTGTGAGTAATATCGAAACAACTCACGTTACAAAGGCGCGGATAGCTACTACCGAAAAGCCGACCGATTCGGTTCAGACTACTCAAAATGCAACAAAAGCTACCAAGGCGACTAAGGCAACTAAAGCAACCAAAGCCACTGAGCCTTCTACCGAGCCGACGGTAGCGTTTGCTACGGCTATGCCGCCTAAGCAGCCGGTTGATTATCAGTCGCAGTGGGATGCAGGATATCTGGTAGCGATTGATAACCCTGACCTTTCATATAAATGCGGACAAGTTACGTTGTCGGATTATGACAGAGATTTGCTTGAGCGATTGTGTATGGGCGAGTTTGGTTCAGGCGGATTTGTGGGAGCTTCGCTTATTGCACAGGCTGTCAAAAATGCGATTTGTTTTGACGGTTTTACAAGCGTTCAGGCTGTTATAGATGGCTGTCACTACACCGGAAGAACGGATTTGAAGGCAAATTCTCAGTGCAAAAAAGCAGTGCAATATATTTTTGACGAAAACCACGATGCGGTGCAACACAGGATTATGTATATGTATAATCCAAAACTTGTGCAAAGTTCATTTCACGAGAGTCAGAATTATATTCTCACATATGAGGATGTCAGATTTTTTGACCGCTGGGGATATTAAGAAAATTTAGTAAAGATAAATTATTAACTGAGGAAGCTGTTTATATCACAAATCTCTTGTGATTATCGCTTGTGTTATAATATAAACAAAGATGACATATTGTATTTATGTATTAATGAAAGGATTGATTTTATGTCAGATTTCAGAGAGATTACAGCTAAGGAAATTGCCGAAAATCCATTTAAGCTTGTTGGGGATGACTGGGCGCTTGTTACGGGCGGCAGCAAAGAAGAATTTAACACAATGACAATCAGCTGGGGTGGCGTTGGCATTATGTGGGGCAAGCCGTGTGCGTTTACATTTATCCGTCCTCAACGATATACATTCGGATTTATGGAAAATAACGATTACTACACAATGAGCTTTTTTGACGAAAAGTACAAAGACGCGCTCAAGTTTTGCGGTTCAAAAAGCGGCAGAGATTTTGATAAAGTAAAGGAAACAGGACTTACCCCTGCGTTTACAGATGACGGTGCAGTGTATTTTGAAGAGGCAAAGCTCGTGCTTGTATGCAAAAAAATGTATGCTCAGTCACTTAACGAGGAATGTATTACCGATGCCGACAGCGTTAAAAAATGGTATAATAACGATTATCACAAGATGTATGTGAGTGAGATTGTAAAGGTGCTGACAAAATAACAGTATTATCTTTGACTGATACTGTGAAAAATTGTATCAATGTAGTTTAGGCGGAACAGACAGTTCCGCCTTGTTTTTTGGAAAATTGTTTCCCCGAAATGCAGGACTGCGACCTGTATTATGTTGACGGATTGGATATAATGTTATGCAACTTTTGAATAATATGCAAAATATACGTAAAAATATTCATTATTATGCATTTTAAAATGAATAAAGTGAATATTCATTTTTTGTGAATATATGCATTTTTGCAAAGCATACCGCGAAAACAGGAAAAAATATCGTTAAAATACGGCTTGCTACAGCGGATAAACAACAAAACAGTGCTTTGTTGCCGAGATTTTGGGCATATTATAAAAATTTTGAATATTTATTCAAAAAACACTTGATTTTTTTTGAAGTTAGAGTATAATAGAGGATAGTCGAGGCGCAAATCCTAAAAACAACAAAATAAAACAAAAAACATTTTGGAGGAATTTAAAATGGCTGACAATAAAATCAAAAAAGTAGTTCTTGCATACTCAGGCGGTCTTGATACTTCTATCATCATTCCGTGGCTTAAGGAAAATTATGACAACTGCGAGGTTATCGCTGTGTCGGGTGATGTCGGTCAGGGTACAGAGCTTGATGGTCTTGAAGAAAAGGCTATAAAAACAGGTGCTTCAAAGCTCTATATTGAAGATTTAAACAAAGAGTTTGTTGATGAATACGTTATTCCTACAATCAAGGCAGGCGCAGTTTATGAGGGCAAATATTTGCTCGGTACATCATTTGCCCGTCCTATTATTGCAAAAAGACTTGTTGAAATCGCTAAGGCTGAGGGTGCAGACGCTATCTGCCACGGATGTACAGGTAAGGGCAACGACCAGGTTCGTTTTGAACTTGCTATCAAGGCTTATGCTCCTGATATGAAGATTATCGCTCCTTGGAGAACATGGGAGTTTAAGAGCCGTGAAGAAGAAATTGCTTATGCAGAAAAAATGAATATTCCGCTCAAGATTAACCGTGAAACAAACTATTCCAAAGATAAAAACCTCTGGCACTTAAGCCATGAGGGTCTTGACCTTGAGGATCCTGCAAATGAGCCGATGTATAACAAGGAAGGTTTCCTTGAAATGGGCGTATCTCCCGAGCAGGCTCCCGACAAGCCCGAATACGTTACAATTTCATTTGAAAAGGGCGTTCCTACTAAGGTTAACGGCGAAAAGATTGACAGCGTTGAAATGATTAAGCTTCTCAATGAAATCGGTGGCAGAAACGGTATTGGCATCACTGATATAGTTGAAAACCGTCTTGTAGGCATGAAAGCCCGTGGCGTTTATGAAACTCCGGGTGGCACAATCCTTTATACAGCTCATGCAAAGCTTGAGGAAATCTGCCTTGACAAGGACACACTTCACTATAAATTAAACCTTTCAAATACATTTGCAGAGCTGGTTTATGACGGCAAGTGGTACACACCGCTTCGTGAGGCTCTCTCAGCATTCGTTGACAGCACTCAGGAATATGTTACGGGTGATGTTAAGCTGAAGCTTTACAAGGGCAACATCATTGACGCAGGCGTTACAAGCCCGTATTCACTCTATGATGAAGAAATAGCTACTTTTGACGAGGACGAGGTTTACGACCAGAACGACAGCGCAGGCTTTATTAACCTCTTCGGACTTCCAATCAAGGTTCGTGCAAAGAAAGGTCTTATCAAATAATTTAAGTTTGTTTGGCTAATAATCGGGGGCAGGGAAATTCTCTGCCCCGATAAGTGTTTTTAGGAATAATTAAATTTCAGTTTATTTTACGAGATGTTCATATCACAAGCTGAGCATTTTAATATTTTTGAATAAGAAAAACGGAGAGGACGAATAAAATATGCAGCTTTGGAAAGGACGCTTCAAGAAGGAGCTTTCAAAAACAACTAACGATTTTAACAGCTCGATTTCATTTGACAGCAGAATGTATAAAGAGGACATTGAGGGCAGCATTGCTCACGCTACAATGCTCGGCAGATGCGGCATTATCAAGGAAGAAGAGGCCTGTGATATTGTGCAGGGCTTAAAAGGCATTATGGCTGACATTGAGAGCGGTGCTTTGCAGTTTGATATGGACGCCGAGGATATTCATACCTTTATTGAGGGTGAACTGACAAAGCGAATCGGTGACAACGGCAAGCGGCTTCATACCTCACGCAGCCGTAACGACCAGGTTGCAGTTGACATAAAGCTTTATCTAAAAAAAGAGGTTGTTAATGTAAAAAAGCTTGTTGTTGATTTAATCAAGGTTATTGCCGACAAGGCTGAAAAATACAGCGAAACGGTTATGCCGGGCTATACTCATCTTCAGCGTGCACAGCCGATTACATTCGGGCATCATCTTCTTGCCTACGGCGAAATGCTGTTACGAGATGTTTCTCGCCTTGAGGATTGTTTAAAAAGAATGGACGAAATGCCCCTTGGCTCGTGCGCTTTAGCAGGTACTACATACCCAATAGACAGAACAATAACAGCCGATTTATTAGGCTTTGACAGAATAACAAATAACTCGCTTGACGGCGTGTCAGACAGAGATTACTGCATTGAGTTTGCCTCGGTGCTTTCGATAATTATGGTGCATCTTTCAAGATTTTCTGAGGAAATCATTATGTGGTGCAGTTGGGAATTTAAGTTCATTGAGCTTGACGACGCATTCTCAACAGGCTCATCAATAATGCCGCAGAAAAAGAATCCCGACATTGCCGAGCTTGTAAGAGGAAAAAGCGGCAGAGTTTTTGGTGACAATATGACTCTTCTTACAATTATGAAGGGTACGGCTCTTGCGTATAACAAGGATATGCAGGAGGACAAAGAGGCGATTTTTGATGCTCTTGATACTGTAAAAATGTGCCTTACGGCATTTACTCCTATGCTTGACACAATGCGTGTTATTCCTCAGAATATGCGTAAGGCCGCCGCAGGCGGATTTATCAACGCAACTGACTGTGCCGATTGGTTAACTAAGAACGGTGTTCCGTTTAGAGATGCATACAAGGCTACGGGAGAGCTTGTTGCAAGATGTATTGAGCTTTCAACTGACCTTGAAAACCTTCCGATGAATGAGTACAAAAAGGTTTGTGATGTTTTTAACGAGGATGTTTACAACGCAATTTCACTTGAAAAGTGCGTAAATGAGCGCACAGCGTTTGGCGGCCCTGCTTCGGAAAATGTCAGAGCGCAGGCAAAGCGAGTTGCCGAAATTGCAGAGAAGCTGTAAAAATATAGCGACAAAGCGCATCAAAGTAAAACGATAAGGTGCATAAAATGAGCGAATGTATATTTTGCAAAATAATAAGCGGTGAGATTCCGAGCAAAAAGATATATGAAGATGAATACACTTGTGTGATTATGGATATAGCCAATGATGTTGACGGACATATGCTGGCTATCCCTAAAAAACATATAGGAAGTATTTTAGATTGTGACGATAATAACTTAACTTGTTTGATGAAAACAGTGAAGTTAATATCCAAACATTGTGTTGAAAATTGCGGATTTGACGGGGTCAATCTGCTTAATGCAAGCGGAGAAAGTGCAGGACAATCCGTTCCGCATTTTCATATACACATTATTCCGAGAATTAAAGGTGACGGGACGGACGCATGGCCTGCATTTGGCGGCGGAAAAGTCGGCGTTGAAGCTATGTATGAACAATTAAGAATAAAGTAAAAGGTGATAGCAATGAAAATAAAAGCAGGAATTGTAGGCGCAACAGGCTATGCAGGAGCAGAGCTTGTTAGGCTGTTAATGTCGCATCCAGAGGCTGAAATTTCGGCGATAAGCTCAGTTTCATTTGAGGGCGACAAAATAAGTGATGTTTACCCGTCATATTCATTTTTAAATGATATGGTGTGCGAAAATCAAGACTCTGTTGTTGAGAAAAGCGACGTTATTTTTGCGGCGCTTCCTCACGGACTTTCTCAGGAGCTTGCAAAAAAGTGCATAAGCGCAGGTAAAAAATTCATTGATCTGGGCGCAGATTTTCGCCTTGAAAGCGAGGAGGAGTACACCGAGTGGTACGGCGGAACTTTTCTTGATAAAGAGCTTCACGAGCAGTCGGTTTACGGATTGCCTGAATTTTTCAGAGATAAAATAAAGGGCAAAAATCTTGTTGCCAATCCCGGTTGTTATACAACCTGCTCGCCGCTTGCTATTGCTCCTGCTATTGCAAATGGGCTTATTGAAACAAAGGGAATTATCTGCGACTGCAAAAGCGGAGTGACAGGTGCGGGCAGAAAGCCTAACCAGGGCAGTCATTATCCCGAACTCAACGAGGGCTTTCACGCATATAAGGTTGCAAGTCATCGTCACACTCCCGAAATTGAGCAGACTCTTTCAAAACTCAGCGGAGAAAAGGTGACTATCACCTTTGTTCCTCATCTTCTCCCCGTAAATCGAGGTATTCTTGCCACGGTTTACGCCGACATCAAAGAGGGCGTAAGCTTTGAGCAAATCAGAAAAGCGTATGAAGAATACTATAAGGATGAGTTCTTTGTAAGACTTCTTGATGACGGAAAATGCGCTGATATTCATAATATAAAATACTCAAACTTCTGTGATGTTTCAATACATCACGATAAGCGTGCCAACAAGCTTGTTGCTTGCGCCGCAATAGATAATATGGTAAAGGGTGCGGCAGGTCAGGCTATTCAGAATATGAATATCATCTTTGGTCTTGACGAAAAAACAGGTCTTGTTATCGTACCCCCTGCTTTTTAAGTGCAGAGGATAAATAATTTAATTGATAATGATAAAAGGTTTGATATAATGCAGAATTTTAAGTTTATTGACGGCTCGGTGACCTCACCTTTGGGCTTTACCGCCAACGGCGTGTGCGCAGGCGTAAAGCCATCCAATACGACAAAGCGTGACCTTGCAATGATTTATTGTGAAAAGCCCTGCAATGCGGCGGCTGTTTTTACAAAAAATCTTGTAAAAAGCTCTACTATTCTCGTGAGCAAAAAGCATCTTGAAAACGGTGTTGCTCAGGCGGTTATTGTAAATTCGGGCAATGCAAATGCCTGCAATGCAGACGGAATTGAAATTGCCGAAAAAATGTGTGAGATTGCGGCTGAAACACTCGGCGTTAATGCTGATGATGTTATCGTTGCATCAACGGGTGTAATCGGTCAGCCTTTGCCGATAGAGCCTATAATTAAGGGTGCAGCCGCACTTAAAGGAAATCTGACCAAAGACGGCGGCACAAATGCGGCTGAGGCGATTATGACTACCGATACAGTCAAAAAAGAATGGGCTGTTCAGATGACCCTTGGCGGCAAAACCGTTACAGTCGGCGGCATTGCAAAGGGCAGCGGAATGATACATATTAATATGGGAACTACGCTGTCGTTTGTAACAACAGATGCGGCAATTTCCTCTGAAATGCTCTCTGAGGCACTGCATGAGGCGGTAGAGGTAAGCTATAATATGGTCAGCGTTGACGGCGATATGTCAACCAACGATACGCTTGCAATTATGGCGTCGGGTCTTGCCGGCAACGAGATGATAACAGAAAAAAATGAAGATTACAAAACCTTTGTGGAGGGCATAACCGCCGCTTTTAAAGAGGTTGCCAAAAAACTTGCCCGTGACGGCGAGGGCGCCACAAAACTGCTTGTGTGCAAGGTAAACGGTGCAAAGACATACGGTGATGCTGTTGTAATTTCAAAAAGCGTAATTTGTTCAAGCCTTGTAAAGGCGGCAATGTTTGGCGCAGACGCAAACTGCGGACGAATTTTGTGTGCTGTAGGTTACAGCGGCGCTGAGGTTGATACAGACAAAATTGATGTTGCGTATAAGTCGTCAAAGGGCGAAATTCTTGTGTGCAAGTCAGGACTCGGACTTGCGTTTGACGAAGATAAGGCAAAGGAAATTTTGCTTGAAAGCGAGATTGAAATTTTAATCACCTTGGGTGACGGTGACGGCTGTGCAGAAGCCTATGGCTGTGATTTGACATATGATTATGTAAAAATTAACGGTGATTACAGAACATAAAGAGTATATTGGTGCGTAAAAGCAAAAGGAATGATAAGTTAATGGACGTTTCAAAAAGAGCAAAAGTATTAATACAGGCTATGCCGTATATCAAAAAATACGCAGGCGAAACAATTGTTGTAAAATACGGCGGCAACGCAATGATTAACGAAAAACTCAAATCAGCCGTAATGAGCGATTTGGTTTTGATGCAGCTTGTCGGCATAAATGTAGTTCTTGTTCATGGCGGCGGACCTGAGATAAACGCAATGCTTGATGCAGTCGGCAAAGAGAGCAGATTTGAAAACGGTATGCGTGTGACCGACAAAGAAACTATCGATATTGTTCAGATGGTGCTTGCCGGCAAGGTTAACAAAAGCCTTGTTCAGCTGCTTGAACGTCACGGCGGCAAGGCACTTGGTCTTTGCGGACTTGACGGCAAGCTCTTGATGGCTGAAAAGCTCATTACAAGCGTAGATTTGGGTTATGTGGGTGAGATTAAGGAGGTTAATCCTGCTCCGCTCAAAAATGCAATTAACGACGGTTACATTCCGATAGTAGCCACCGTTGCAGGCGGCTATGACGGCAATGTATATAATATTAACGCTGACCTTGCGGCATCTCAGATTGCGGCTAAAATGGGTGCAAAAAAACTTATTCTTATGACTGATATTCGCGGACTTTTGCGTGATGTTAATGACGAAGAATCACTCATTCCTGTTGTAAATGTCAGTGAAGTTCCGATGCTCAAGCGTGACGGAATAATAAAGGGCGGTATGGTGCCGAAAATCGACTGTTGTGTTGAGGCTGTGCGAAACGGCGTCAATCGTGCACACATTATTGACGGCAGAATTGAACATTCTATATTGCTTGAGCTGTTTAGTGACGAAGGTATCGGCACAATGTTTTATTGATTTTGTGTCCGAATATATAAATGAAATTTAAAATAAATCGTATAAAATTGGCTTTGGAGGTGCAGTATGATTATTCGTGAGATGAAAATTGAAGATTACGAGGAAGTCTACAAAATGTGGCAAATCACCACAAAGCGTGCGCTTTCAAAGGCTGATGAAAAGCCGCAGATGGAAAGGTATCTAAAGCATAATTGCGGTATGAGTCAGGTTGCCGTAATTGACGGCAAAATTGTTGGTACAGTGCTTGCCGGGCACGACGGAAGACGTGGATTTATTCATCATATGGCGGTTGCGCCTGAATACAGACGAAGACGAATAGGTCACGCTTTGGCTGAAACTGCTATTAAAAAAATCGGCGAGCAGGGCATAGACAAAACTCACATTTTTTGTTATCAAAACAACGAAACAGGTCAAAGCTTTTGGCGCGATTTCGGCTTTAAAAAACGTGATGATGTGTTTGTTTATTCCTTTGACAACGATAAGTTGTAAATTAAAAAGGGCAATTTAAGGGGTATGATAAACTTGAATACGAAAGAAAAAGATTTACAATATATAATGCACACATACGGTCGTTATGATGTTGCGCTAAAGAGCGCAAAAGGCGCAACGGCATTTGACGAGGACGGAAAAAAATACATTGACGTTTCCTCGGGCATAGGTGTTAACAGCCTTGGCTACTGTGATGACGGATGGGTAGAGGCTGTGACGAAACAAGCAGGTACTATTCAGCATATGTCAAACTATTTTTACTGCTCACAGGCAAGCAACCTTGCCGAAAAGCTGTGCAATCTCACAGGTCTTGCAAAGGTTTGTTTCGGCAACAGCGGTGCAGAGGCTAATGAATGTGCTATCAAAATAGCGCGAAAATACAGCTTTGATAAATACGGCGAGGGCAGAAACGAAATCATTACTCTCAAAAATTCGTTCCACGGCAGAACCGTAACAACTCTTTCCGCAACAGGACAGGATGTTTTTCACAATTATTTTTTCCCTTTTACAGAGGGATTTAAGTATGTTGAAGCGGATACTGCCGACAATTTTAAAAAGGCGGTCAGCAATAAAACCTGCGCCGTTATGATTGAACTTATTCAGGGCGAGGGCGGAGTAAATATTCTTGATAAAAGCTATGTTCAGTCGCTTGTTAAATACTGTGCCGACAACGATATTCTTGTGATTGTCGATGAGGTTCAGACGGGCGTCGGAAGAACAGGCAAGCTGTTTGCTCATCAGAATTACGGTATTATGCCCGATTTGATGACAGCGGCAAAAGGACTCGGCGGAGGACTTCCGATAGGTGTTTGTATGTGCGGCGAAAAGCTCAAAGACGTTATGTCACCGTCAACTCACGGCACAACATTCGGCGCGAATCCTGTTGTATGCGCAGGCGCAAACTACGTTATTGACAAGGTTGCCAATGATGAGTTTTTAAATGAAGTTGAAGCAAAGGGCAAATATCTTGAAGAAAAGCTTGCCTCTCTTGACGGTGTCAAAAGCGTGCGCAGAATGGGTCTTATGGTAGGTATAGAGCTTGAAAACGGCGATGCTCACGACATTGCAATAAAGTGTGTCGGTAACGGTTTGCTTATTATCACGGCAAAGTCATTGCTCAGAATGTTGCCGCCGCTTACTATTACATACAGCGAGCTTGACGAGGCAATTAGCATACTAAAAAAGACAATAAATGAAAACAAAACAGCTTAACAAAGCAATTACATAATGCAGGAGGATAACAATGAAACATTTACTTAAGCTTGAGGATTGGTCAACAGAAGAAATTATCAACACTCTAAACCTTGCTGACCAGCTCAAATATGAGCAGAAACACGGCATTGAGCATAAAATTCTTAAAGGAAAAACACTTGGTATGATTTTTGAGAAATCAAGTACCCGTACACGTGTTTCCTTTGAGGTTGGTATGACTCAGCTCGGCGGTTACCCGCTGTTTCTTTCATCAAACGATTTGCAGATAGGCAGAGGTGAACCGGTTGAGGATACCGCCCGTGTGCTTTCACGTTTTCTTGACGGTATTATGATTCGTACCTTTGAGCAAAAAGAAGTTGAGGCTCTTGCCGAGTACGGTTCAATCCCGATTATCAACGGTCTTACCGATTATTGCCATCCCTGCCAGGTGCTTGCCGACCTTATGACAATTCGTGAATTCAAGGGCAAACTTGAGGGACTTAAAATGTGCTTTATCGGTGACGGCAACAATATGATGAATTCGCTCATTGTCGGCGCGCTCAGCACAGGAATGAGCTTTTCGGCTGCTTGTCCTAAGGGCTATATGCCGCCTCAGCACATTATTGAATTCGGCGAAAAGTACGGCAAGGATAAGTTTGAAATCGTGACAGACCCGATGGAGGCAGCAAAGAATGCCGACGTTGTTTATACAGATGTTTGGGCCTCAATGGGTCAGGAAGAGGAAAAAAAGATTCGTGAAGCTGCGTTTGCAGGATATCAGGTAAACCGCGAGCTTATGGCTGTGACAAATCCCGAGTGTATGGTGCTTCACTGCCTGCCTGCTCACCGTGGTGAGGAGATTACCGCTGATGTGTTTGAAGAGCACGCAAACGAAATTTTTGAAGAGGCAGAAAACCGCCTGCACGCTCAAAAGGCTGTACTGGTTGAATGTATGGCAGATAAATCACAGGAGAAGATTTAAGAGCCATATAAAATTTTAATTTGCAAAGTTACAAATAGGGCAGTGAACACTTGTCTTTTGTGTTCACTGCCCTGAATTTTATTTTTAGACTAAAATATTTTCCATATGAGTTTTTTGCGGTGTAAGTCCGCAGGATTCGTAAAATTTCATAGCTGATTCGTTACAATTCCACACATTAAGAGTCAAATTATAGCATCCGCTTTCCTTTGCGAAATTTATCACATAATTATAAAGTTCTTTGCCGATGTGTTGACCCCTTAAATTTTCATCTACACACAAATCGTCAATGTAGAGTGTTTTTATATCAGTTAATATATTATTGTTTATATGCTGTTCAAAAATGCAAAATGCGTACCCGAGAACGCTGTCATTGTTATCAACTGCAACAAAAATAGCAATGTTCGGATCTTCAAACATTTGCATAAGCTGGTTGTCGGTGTATTTTTTTGACCCGGTTTTAAATAAATCCGGTCTTCCCTTATGATGTACAAGACAAACTTGCCTTAACAAATCGTTAATCTTAGGAATATCTTTATTTTTGGCTCTGCGAATCAACATATTTTCCTCCTCATAAGAAAGTGTTTATTTAATAAGTAATATATCATAAATGAGAAAAATAATCTATAGTGTTGTAAGCAATTTTCCGGAAACAAAGTTTTGGTGTTAAATGGCATCAAACTGTTGAATTTGCAATGCTTTTATGATAAAATTAAATATGTATATATTTTGATTTGATAATATGAAGAACAAAATGAGCATTTATTAATAAGGAAAGCTAAATTATCTTAACTTTTTAGAGTTGTAATAAAACCTTTGAAAGGGGATTTTGGTATGTGCGGTATTTGCGGATTTACAGGACAGCTTGAGAATAAAGCAGATGTCATCAGAAATATGACCGAGGTCATAACTCACAGGGGACCCGATTCCGACGGATTCTTTACTGATGATAATATTTCTATGGGTTTTCGCAGATTGTCTATTATCGATTTAAGTCAGGGCCATCAGCCGATTTATAATGAGGATAAGACTCTTGTTCTTACCTTTAACGGTGAGATTTATAACTATCGCCAGCTGAGAAAAGAACTTGTTGCCGCAGGTCACAAGTTCTATACGGACGCCGACAGTGAGGTGCTTGTTCACGGATTTGAGCAGTGGCAGGAGGATATGCTTCCCCGCCTTAGGGGAATGTTCGGCTTTGCCATTTATAACACTAAAGACAATTCTATTTTTATTGCCCGTGACTTCTTTGGCATCAAGCCGATGCACTATACCACTATCGGAAATGACTTTGTGTATGCCAGCGAAATCAAGAGTATTCTTGAGCATCCCAAGTTTGAAAAGAGGTTCAACACGAGGGCTCTTGACACATATCTTTCGTTCCAATATGCAGTTCCTCCCGAAACATTTTTTGAAGGTGTTTATTGTCTTATGCCGGGTCACTACTTGTGGTATCGTGACGGCGAGATTGAAACTACACGTTACTTTGAGCCAAGGTTTAATCCAAACGAGGAGATGACCGAGAAACAGGCTGTTGACGAGATTGAAAAGGTGTTTGAAAATTCCGTAAATGCCCACAAGATTGCTGATGTTGAGGTTGGCTGTTTTCTTTCAAGCGGTGTTGACTCAAGCTATGTTTCAACATATTTTGCAGACCAAAAGACGTTTACCGTTGGCTTTGACTTTGGCGAAAAATATAACGAGATAAGCTGGGCAAAAGATTTAAGCGAAAAAATCGGCGTTGAGCACCACACTCACCTTATTTCAAGTGAGGAGTTCTGGGATGCTGTTCCGACTGTTCAGTACCATATGGATCAGCCGCTTGCTGACCCTTCGTGTATTGCGCTGTACTTTGTATCAAGGCTTGCAAGTCACTATGTTAAGGTTGTGCTTTCAGGAGAGGGTGCAGATGAGCTGTTTGGCGGCTACACCTGCTACAATGACCCAAGAGTGTTTAAAATTTATCAGACGATTGTTCCGCACTGTATCCGCAAGGCAATAAGAGCGGTGTGCAAAAAGCTCCCTGACATCAAGGGCAGAGATTATCTTATTCGTGCCTGCGACCCGCTTGAGGAAAGATATATCGGCAATGCGTTTATGTATGATTACAAGCAGAAGAAGGATTTGCTAAAGGATCCGTCCATTGCTACCCGTCCGCAGGACTATACAAGAAAATATTATTATCGCTGCCGCAAGTATGATGATGTTACCAAAATGCAGTATCTTGACATTAATATGTGGATGGTTGGCGATATTCTGCTTAAAGCAGACAGAATGAGTATGGCGAATTCTCTTGAGCTGAGAGTACCGTTCCTTGACAAAGAGGTGTTCAAGGTTGCGTCGTCGCTGCCGACAAGTCTGCGCTGCAACAAGAGCAACACAAAGTACGCAATGCGCAAGGCAGCTGTTCGTCATATGCCTGAGGCTACAGCCGAAAAGGAAAAGCTCGGTTTTCCTGTGCCTACACGAGTATGGCTGCGTGACGAAAAATATTATAATGTTGTTAAAACCAAGTTTAAGGGCAAAACTGCCGAGAAGTTCTTTAACACAGACACACTTGTTGCGTGGCTTGACGAGCATTTCAGCGGCAAGGAGGACAACAGCCGCCGAGTATGGACGGTTTATGTATTCCTTGTATGGTATGATATTTATTTTGACGATGATTCAAACAAGGTCGAAAAGCCTGTAAATCACCTTGATGAGCTTAAGGCAGTTGCTGAGGCAAGACGTGAAAAGCAGATTGACGCTCCCGGCGAGCTGATTATGGCTGCGGCTGAAGCGATTGACGAAAATTATGATGCGCCTGACTTTGGCGTTGACAAGTCGGGTGTTCAGGAATCTGCCGAAGTTGATGACGGCAGTGAGCCGGCTCTTATTGAAGACGATGAAGAGCCTGTTCAGCCGGAGCAGGATAAGGCTGAGGAGTATGTTAATATTTCTAATCCTGAGGATAACGAAATATATGACGCACCTCGCAAAACCGACGATCCTATTGAGCAGGTTCAGATTGCTATTGACGGCATTGAAAAGCGCTCAAAATACCTTGACGAGCCAAATGTAATTTCGGACGAGGCTGTTGACAATATATTAAGCTCAATCAGCTTTTTTGACGAAGATAAAGACAGTGAATAAAATTAAGGGCAACGCTGTGTTGCCCTTAAAATATAGTGCTATGGCGGTGAAGATATGGTTAGTTGGTTTAAAAAGCTTAGAATCGTTCAAATAATTGTGTTTAGCGTTTTGGGTGCAATATGGTTGGGGTTTAGCAGCTATTTTATTTTTTGTGATATGAATACCGAGTTTTACGTTTCGCTTTTGATATTTTGGATTATCTATTTTGTGCTTTTATTTGCCTTTGGGATAGCTGCTACATATAAGCACAACAAACTGACGGAATTGCTTAACAACGATTGCGACGCTGTTAAGTTTATTAACGAATACTATCCGCTTTTGCAGAGGTCAAAAAGCAAAAGGGCGAGGGCATTAGTTATAGTTAATCTTGCGGCAGGATATGCTGACGCCGGTGACACTAATAATGCCAAAAATGCACTTCGCAGTCTGGATGTTGCAGATATTTCGGATAGCCTTAACAGAGCGTTATATTATTCGGTGTGGACATCGGTTTTTGAACATGAGAATGATACTCAAAACGCTAAGCAGACGTTATCAATTATGAAGCATATAATTGATAATGAAATAAAGAAGCCTGCGGGACAGGAAAGATGCCTTCATATTTACAACTGTCATACAGCTAACATTAATTTGCAGTGTGGCTGTTATGATAGACTTGAAGAGATTTTGTGTGATGAATATTCCAATGCTCCCCATATGATCGAAAAGGTGAGTATTCATTATATGTTAGGAGAATTATATCTAAAAACAGGAAGAATAGAAGATGCAAAATATTCATTTAGGTTTGTTGCAGAGAACGGGGCAACGCTGGCTATAGCAAAAGAGGCAAGGCAGAAGCTCGACGAATTATCACGGCAAAATGCAGAGAAACATTAATATATTGCATAGAGTAAATCCGTTTTGGACAGAAGCGTCTTGTTTTGGGGTGCTTTGACATAATTGATTGCCGACTGTCAGACTACAACGCCAAGGCACAGTATGCTTTGCAGAATTTTGTATTCACTTTCAAAGTCCGACAACGGAAGAGGATTCTCGCCGAGCCCCATCTCTATGGTAAGTGCCGGACGGCGGAACTTTTCGATAAACCAATCCTTAAATCCTCCGCCGGTTGCAATTTCTTCGGGAAATGCTATGTTATAGCCGCTTGCCTGAGAGAATTGTGATGCAAGGCGAAAACTTAAAACAGGGGTATTTCTGCCGAATGAACAGTAGATTTCACGCCCCTGACTGTGCAGTGCAAGCGCTCTTTCAAAGTTAATATTTTTGCAAAGAGCCGTGAGCGCCTTGGTTTCAGGCTCACTTTCGGGGCGGGTTCCGCCGTAGCGCGTGGGAGCAGGACATTTGATGTTTCGGCTTAATTCACGTTGCTTTAGCGCGCACCAGCCTGCGTTAAAATTATGATTTATGTCAACTCCCCTTGCATTTGCCTGCCATTTGTATGTATTGGTGCAAACCTTGTCAACAAGGGGCTTGTATTTCATTGCGGCACTGCTGCCGTTGAGTGCAATTTCGACTCCGTCGGGATTTACGCACGGAACGATTGTCAGCCCTCGGATACTTAGAAAATCTCCGATTTTGTACTTGTATACAGAGGTATGGTTCTTGACTGCCTCACAGCATTCCTCAAAGAATTTGAGCAAAGCGAGTATTGTGAGATATTCTGAACCGTGAAAACCGCCGCAGTACAGCACTCGGTTTTTGGTATTGCCTATGTGCAGTACGTCAATGCACCGTCCGCAAACGCTTTTGCCGGCATAGGAGTGCCTTACAAAGCTATAATTTTTGCAAATATCATCTATTATAGTTTTTCGTGTGGCATGATCGGGAAAAATATTATAGTCTGACATAGAAGTTTCCTTTCTTTTTTGAAATTTATCGTTGCCGGTTGTTGACGGTAATCATAAACTGAGCAACCAACAAAATATAATAACGTAATATAGTAGAAAGCGAGCGGCAATAGGAGGCAGGTTATGGAGCTTTGCGAAAAAACTCTTGACAGCAAAAATATATTTGAGGGCAAGATTCTTAATATTACACTTGACGACGTAGAACTGCCCGACGGTTCACACTCAAAGCGAGAAGTTGTAAATCATCCCGGCGGAGTGGCGGTACTTGCGCTTGACGGTGAGAACAATATTTATTTTGTAAGGCAGTTTAGATATCCGTACAAAGAGGTGGTCTTTGAATTGCCTGCCGGAAAGCTTGAAAAAGGCTCGACTCCGCTTGAAAACGGAAAGAGAGAGCTTTTGGAAGAAATCGGAGCAGAAGGATATTCATATATTTCGCTTGGTCAGGTATACCCCTCTCCCGGATATACGTCCGAGATAATATATCTTTATGCTTGCAGAATCAAGGATTTTAAACAGCAACAGCTTGACGACGGAGAGTTTTTGAATGTTGAAAAGCTGCCGTTTTCAAAAGCTGTGGAAATGGTGCTTAACAATCAAATTCCGGACTCAAAAACACAAATTGCCATTCTTAAAGCCGCTGCACTTTTAAACAGCGGCAAAATCTAAGCTATAGGAAATATATATGCAAAAATTTAATGAAATAGTACCCGAACAATTTAATACAGCGGTGGCGCTTGGCTTTTTTGACGGCTTGCACATAGGCCACAGAAAAGTGCTCGGACAGGTTGTAGCGCAAAAGAAAAACGGACTTGTTCCGCTTTGCTTTACGTTTGCCCAAAGTCCCAAGAGTATTTTGAAAAAAACATCCGAAAGTGCGCTTGTATCCGAGGCAGACAAAATGGAAATACTTGATGAAATCGGTATTGAGCACACGGTTTGCGCTGACTTTAAAGCAATTATGAATATGAGTGCGGAGGAGTTTGTGAGCGAGATACTTGCAAAACGGCTTCGTGCAAAATTCGCAGTCTGCGGATTTAACTATCGCTTTGGAAAAAACGGCGAGGGCGACAGCGAAACGCTGAAACGTCTGTGTGCATCACATAATATTGAAGCGGTGGTTGTGCCGCCCGAAATAAGCAAGGGCGAGGTTGTGTCGTCGACGCTGATAAGAGGGCTTATAGGCGAGGGAAAGGTGCGCAGAGCTAACGAACTGCTCGGTTCTGATTTTGGATTTTGCTCAACAATAGAGCATGGCAAAAGGCTTGGCAGACAGCTTGGAACTCCCACCATAAACCAGCCACTGTGCCCTGAACTTGTTGTGCCTCGGTTTGGCGTATACGCTTCGGCGGTAACGCTTGAAAACGGTGATGTTTACTGCGGAGTGACAAATATCGGCGTTAAGCCTACAGTCGGCAAATTTGCGCCGTTGTGCGAAACCTGGATGCCGGATTACAAGGGTGGGGAGATTTACGGCGAAACTGCCGATATCAGACTTCTTGATTTTGTGCGAGAGGAAAAAAAGTTTGATAATATCGATATGCTGAAAAGTGCAATTTTTGAAAATGCAAAAACGGCGAAGATTATTTTTGATGAAATAAAAACAAGGAGCTGACAACCTTATGGCTGTCAGCTCCCTGTATTTAATTAGAGATTAGTATTAGTAAGCCTGTATTTATTCCAAAACCTTGTCGAGCTTATCGATTATATCTTCAACAATCCTGTGTGAATCTCCTCGGGTTACCGAGGCAAGCAGAGCGTTGATGTTCTCCTCAAAGTCCTCCGGCAAAACAGCACATTTTTCCTTGCACAGTGCAACAAGTCGCTTTTCGCCCGGATGCATAACTTTGTTTAGTGCAAATATGATATCAAAATAGCTGGCAAGAAATTCTGTGATTCTGTGGTGAACGCTCACAAGATCGCCTCGTTGCTGTGCTTTGAGAATTTGTTTGTCGTATGACGGCAGTACGCCGCCTAATAGCTTACGGTTATTTTCAATAATATTTTTTCTGAGCTTGTCGGGATAATCGATGGTGCAGTCCTGCTTGAATCTTGTAAAAGCACCCGACTTGTCAAATAGTACCCTGCTTGTCACTATGTTGTGCCAAAAGCATGTGGTATACCCATTAAATGCTTTGCCTTCCTTTGTTATCATTTCAATGTACTGTTCAAACATTCCAAGACTGCGGTATATTATATCAATACAAATTCCGTTGTTCATAACACAGTTGTCCTCAAGCTCCCAGTAATGGTTGCCGATTTCGGCTTCACGGCAGTGCTTGAGCAAAGCGGCGCTTTTTTGCTCGTTGGTTAACTCCTTGGTGCAGTAAACATAAATGTCATAGTCTGATTTTTGGTCGTTTGCGTTCGTTGCCCTTGAGCCGCCGAGAGCGACAGCGTCTACCTCGTCAATATTATAGAGTGAACTGATAATATCCGAAAAATTTTTATCATTAAAATTAAATGTCATTTCGACACCTCCTATACTGCAATATTATCAGTTTCCATTATTTTGTTCAATATTAAAATATTTGATTTGATGGGAAAATATTGTTAAATTTAAAATTATGTGATAACATATCTTTATAATAATACTTGGAGATGATTACAATTCCTGATATATTGGGCTTTGGCAAAAAAACACTTTCACGATTGTCACCTATGAAGATAATACTCTTGGGATTTGTTGTGCTGATTTTGATTGGAACACTTTTATTGTGTCTGCCGATTTCATCACGCAGCGGCAAGGGCGCACCGTTTATGCAGTCGTGCTTTACGGCAACGTCTGCGGTGTGCGTGACCGGACTTATTAAATTTGATACTCATAATTATTGGTCGCTGTTTGGTCAGGGAGTTATTCTTGGTCTTATTCAAATCGGCGGTATGGGTTTTATGACTATATGCATTTCGGCGATTTCGGTTACCAAAAAGAAAATCGGTCTTGCATCACGTGAGATTATGCAAAACTCAATCGCCGCTCCGCAGCTTGGCGGTATTGTCAGAATGACCCGATTTGTTCTGTTGGGCACGCTTATTGTTGAGTTGTTGGGAACAATACTTCTGGCGTTTGATTTTTGTCCCCGCTTTGGATTTTTTAAGGGTCTGTGGTTCTCTCTGTTTCACAGTGTTTCGGCGTTTTGCAACGCTGGCTTTGACCTGATGGGCGGCGGAGGAGATTTTTCGTCGCTTACGCATCTTGCGGCTGATGTTTATGCCTGCATTGTTATCTCTGTCCTGATAGTGGTCGGCGGTTTAGGCTTTTTTGTGTGGAGAGATTTAATCGACTGTCGCTTTAGATTCAGCAGATTTCGCCTTCAGACAAAGGTTGTTGTGGCCAGCAGCCTGTCGCTGATTTTCGGCGGCGCACTCGTGCTCTATCTTGTTGAGATGAAGGCGTCGGGCGGCAGAGGCAACTCGGTGTTTGCTCAGGCAGGCGGTGCGCTGTTTCAGTCGATTTCGGCAAGAACAGCGGGATTTAACACTATAGACCTTGCTCAGATGACACATTCGGGCTTGTTTATAATGATTTTGCTTATGGTAATCGGCGGTTCGCCCGGTTCTACTGCCGGCGGTATGAAAACAACAACATTTGCGGTGTTGATTTCGTCTGTTATAAGTACTTTTAAGCGCAGAAAGTCAGCTGAGATGTTTGGCAGACGGCTTGACGAAAGCACAACAAGGCTTGCTATGTGCGTGTTTGTACTATATATTTTGCTTGGCGCAGGCGTAGCAGTTGTTATTGCAACTATTGAAGATATTCCGTTTATCAATGCACTTTTTGAAAGCGTTTCGGCGGTTGCAACGGTCGGCCTTACAACAGGAATAACGCCGTCGCTCGGCGCAGTATCTTCTGTGTTGCTGATTTTGCTTATGCTGTTTGGCAGAGTGGGATCGCTTACCATGCTTTTTGCCATTTCATCCTACAAGAGCCGTCCGCAGTCACAAAAACCGCTTGAAAAGATACAGATTGGTTAAGGATTGTCTAAAAACTTTAGAATTTGTCAATACTGTTTTTAGATACGCTTTTTTCAGAAAGGAAACATATTATGAAATCAGTTTTAATTATAGGATTGGGAAGATTTGGCAGACACATGGCAAAAAAGCTTATTGAACAGGGCGACAGGGTGCTGGCTGTTGATATAAGCGAAGAGCGCGCCGATAACGCTGTTAATATAATAGATAACGTTCAGATTGGCAATGCTGCTGACGAGGGATTTATCGAAACTTTGGGTGTTGAGAACTTCGATTTGTGCGTTGTGGCTATCGGTGATAATTTTCAGACAGCACTTGAAATTACCGTTTTGCTCAAGGATTACGGCGCAAAGCATATTCTTGCAAGGGCAAGCCGCGAGGTTCACAGAAAGCTGCTGCTCAGAAACGGAGCAGACAATGTTGTGTATGCAGAAAAGGAAATGGCAGAGCGGCTTGCGGTCAGATATGGCGCAAATAATCTTTTTGATTATATTGAGCTTACCGACGATGTCGGTATTTTTGAAATCGGCGTACCCGAAAACTGGATAGGCAAAACTATTGTGGAAAAATCTGTGCGCAATCGATACAATGTGAGCATTCTTGCAACAAAGATTAACGATACAATTTATCCTTTGCCCAGCCCTGACCATATGTTTTTGGAAAACGAAACTCTGCTGATACTTGCAGACCGCAAATCCATCAAAAGCCTAATAAAATAAGCGGCATAACGCCGCTTTTTTAGTTCGGGTATATTCATCGGTGTATAGCTTTTCGTCGGTAGCCCGGGTCATACATTTTTCTATTGGTAACGCAAGAATCGACTCGCGTACATTTAATTTCGGGCACAGAAGTGACAAATTATATCACGTTATCTGCTCGACCAAAATTGTAAATTGTTAATTGTACATTGTAAATTGCAACGTCACGCTGCCGCTTCGTCCAAAACAACGCTTTTTCCGCGCCAGCTTCCCTTTATCCACCTTATAAGAACTATAATTCCCCTGAAAATTTCATCGGCGGCCATACCAATCCATACTCCAACCAGTCCCATATTAAAGCAAACGCCCAGAACAAACGCAAGTCCTACGCTGAGAAGCCACATTGAGAACATAGCGAGTACGGTTGGAAATTTTACATCTCCCGATGCTTTCATACTGTTAATTACAACAAGGTTGGTGGTTCTGCCAAGCTCAAGAGCAACAGCAATAAACATTATGATTGTTCCCAATTTGATTACACTTGAATCTTTGGTAAATAAATGGAAAGTAAGCGGTGACAGCAGCCAGTTGGCAATCGCAACAGATATTGATATAATCAAACCAAACCGCAGGGTTTTGAGCACTCTTTTGTAAGCAAAGTCGTAATCGCCTGCGCCAACGCTGTGCCCTACAATTATCTGTGTTGCAGACGCTGCTGCCAAAGCTATCATATATGTGAACATCGAAAGCATATTTGCAAAAATCTTTGTGTTTATCGCAACAATACCCATTGTGTTTACCATAGCAGTAATAAAAAGCTGTGACAGATTGTAGGAAATGTTTTCGCCCGCTGTCGGTATGCCCAGCTTAAGCAGTCCCTTAAGCACATCAAACGGAAACGGCTTAAGGTATTTAATACTGAATCGTCCATTAATAACAGCGTAGAAATAAACAACTGCGAGTACAGTGGTGATAATTCGGCTTATACAGGTTGAAACAGCGGCGCCCGAAGCGCCAAGCCCAAAGCTGCTTAGCGGACCGTACAAAAACAGATAGTTGCCGATAATATTAAATATGTTCATTCCAAATGATATTATCATTCCAAAAAATGTTTTGCCGTTGCTGTTAAAAATCTGACTCAGCGAGCCAATCATTGCGTGGGTAAATATTGTGCCGCCGACTATTTTCATATAAACATCGGCTTCATCAAGCATATTGCCCGGTACTTGCATAACCGAAAGCAGACTGCGGCTGAACAAGAATACAACAAGGCTGATAATCACGCTGAGAACAAGGTTAAAGCTAAGCGCAACGGTATAGATTGTATTCATCCTGTCTTTTTTGCCTGCCCCCAAATACTGACTTACCACAATGCCGGTTGCACTTGAGATAATAGTGAAGGCAAGAGTAAGAAATCCGAGCACGGAGTTTGCGTTGCCAATAGCACCGACTGCGGTTTCGTTATAATTTGAAAGCATAATGGTGTCAACATATCCCAGCGACATACCAAGCAAAATTTGCACAAAGATAGGCCACGCAAGATGGAATACGCTTTTTTCAATTACGGAGTCCGGCGTTTTTATTTGTTTTGCTGAGAACTTCGGCATATTTTAACCTCCAGATGAATAGAATAAGAAACAGTTGTTGACCTCAATAAATTTGAGTTGTATAATTATGAAAAGCTATAAATTTGCATATCGAAAGGATAAAACTTATGAATATATGTGTTTTTGGCGCATCAAGTGAGCAAATCGACAGAGAATATATCGATACCGCTGAGCACCTTGGCAAAGCACTGGCGCAAAGAGGCTACGGTCTTGTGTTTGGTGCAGGCAAATACGGCATTATGGGTGCAGCCGTCAGAGGAGTCGCAAGTGAAAACGGAACAGCTATTGGCGTTACACCGGATTTTTTCCTTGATATGGACGTGATTTTTGACAAATGTACAGAGCTTATTGTAACAAACACAATGCGTGAGCGCAAGGGAATAATGGAGGATAAGTCTGATGCATTCATAATTTGTGCAGGCGGAATGGGAACCTTTGAAGAGTTTTTTGAAGTTCTCACGCTCAAGCAGCTTCAGCGCCACACAAAACCAATTATTATATATAATGTAAAAGGTTACTACAATCCAATGCTTGCAATGATGAAAAACGCAGTGGATCAGGGGTTTATGAGTGAAGAGTGTAATCGTCTTTATACTGTTGCCGACACCGAGGCTCAGGTTTTTGAGCAGCTTGAAGGCTACACGCCGTACAGCTATAACAAATATGCCTTTGTTGACAAGAAAAAGGAGGATAACAATGGCTGACAAATGTGAATTTTGTGCGCATTTTATAACCGATGATGAGTTCGGTGATTATTGTGCAATCAACCTTGATGAAGATGAAATGGCAAGGTTTTTAACACAAAACGTAAATGTGTGTCATTACTTTCAGCTTTATGACGAGTACAAAATTGTCAGAAAGCAAAATTAAAATGAATCTTATGCACAGGAACGGATGCTCCGTTCCTGTTTATTTTTTCAGTTTAATAACCTATTATTTACGGAAACTGTATTTGCAAGCAAAATTTTGAGCGGCAAACGGCATACTGCCCCGATAAAATCATTTTAACGCAAATAACGGTGGTTGAAAAGACGTATTTTAATATTTTATGGTTGTTTAATAATTATTTTAAACATATCTGTCATATCTGCTATTATTACCAAGACAGCGGAGCAATTATTGCAAAATTGTTGTTATTAAGTTTTTATTATTACAACAATGTTATAATCAAATCTTAAAATTTATTATTATGCACAAAGAACAGCGGTTTAAATTGTCACTCTATCCAAAAATGATAAAATATCATTCAACGGTATCGCTTTTTTGTGGGGTTTAGTATAAAATAACATTATCTAAATACAAATACGCAAATTATTGCATTCTATGAGAGGGAGGAGTGTTTCCAATGGGTGTTTTCAGCAGGATAGTTGATAAAATGGTCAAAGAAAACGTTCCGGAGAAAAAACGCAAAAGATTGATAGTGTTTGTGGCTATCATAACACTTCTTTCAATGACAACAGCAACGGTAGCTTGGTTTACGGTCAATACCTTTGCCGGTGTAGACCAGCTTGACTTACATATCAGTGTGAGCGCACAGCTCAAGGTTAGTATGGAAAACCACGGAACCGATCTTGAACAGTACGGCAAGGTTATTACTAACGAAATGATTGACAGCTACCTTGCAAAGCACAATACGAGTTTGGATGATCTGATACTTGACCCTGTTACCACTACCGACGGTGTAAAGTTTACCAATCAGCGTGGTACCGTTAGAGAGGCTAACGAACGTTCATATCTTGAGTTTGAATGTTACTTTATTGCAACCGAGGAGATGTGGGTTCACCTCACTACCGAAAGTACCAAACAGGGTGAAGACGACGGAACAAAGGTTACCACAACCTCAACCGGACCACAAGCTGACGTTGTAAATTGCACAAGAGTTGATTTTACAGCCGAGGGTGCAGGCAACGGAACGGCAATATATGAGCCTAACCGAAGCAATCCTGTTAACGGTCAGCAAACCTTTGACTTACCATCAGGCGCAATGGTTTATACCAATAACACAAGGATTTTCCATCTCAATCAGCTTGAGCCTACAAAGGTAACAATCAGATTGTGGGTTGACGGCGAGGATCCCGAATGTGACGATGATGTTCAGGACGCACAGCTTGGCGTTCAGCTTGGATTTATCGGTTGTGACGAAAACAATGTACCGATTTCTTAATTACGAAGTTCAGCATAAAGTAAAAACCAGAAACAGGAGTGATTAAACTTGTTCGGAAAAAAGAAAACTAAAATTGAACAACCGATTACTCCGGAGGAGTTAAGCAAACTTAATGACAAAAAGATGGCGGATGCTCAGATTGAGCACTTCCATGTTAAGAACGACTCAATAGAAATTGTCAAATATAACAGGCGCAGAAAGATTTTGAGCATTATTCTCACAGTCTGTTTGATAATCCTCATAATTCTTTTCCTTGTTTCAATGCTCGTTACCCAGTGGGGTGACCTTATCATAAGCGTTGATTCACCTGCCGTTAAAAGAGGTATTGTGCTCAGTGAAGACCCTGAGTTCAAAACTCAGAGCGCATCCCTCACTGCTAAACAGGTTAAAGATGTTACCAATATTACATATAAATGGCTGCCTGTTGATCTTGATACAAGCAAAAACGGAGCACACAACGGCGACAACTATGTTGCATACACTTTCTATTGCAAGAATAACGGACAAGTAACTCTCAATTATGACGCAGTTCTTGATATTACCGGCGTTGCTAAATCTGCAGACGAAGCCGTTAGAGTAATGGTTTACAAAAACGGTGAACCGTCGGTTTACGGCAAGGGCAAATATGACGACCGCAAAACTGCCGAAACAGACTGCACAAAGTTTGAAACAGACAAAATTGTAATGTCAACAAAAACCGAGAATTTTAAGGTTGATGATGTTGACAAGTACACAATCGTAATTTGGGTTGAGGGCAACGATCCCGAATGCATTGACGACATTCGCAACGGTCATGTTAGAATGAGAATGTTGTTCAGCGTTGAGGATGAAGAAGCTACAAATCCTTGGGCATTGTGGTAATTGTATGACGAACCTCAATGTTACAGCAATATAACGTAACCCCGTAGGGGCGACCATCGGTCGCCCGAGAAGTAATTTACGGTCGGGCGATTGTAGCCTTAATCTATATCAAGCTATCTGCTCGTGTTGCGAGCGGCGTCACGCCGCCGACCATTGGTCGCCCGAGATGAAACGCAAAGTTTTTAGTTATATGAAGGAACTTGTAAAACGAAAGCAACTCCGAATAAAAAACTATGACTATTCACAGAACGGAGCGTACTTTGTAACGATATGTACAAAAGAGAAGAAAAAACTGTTTTGGAATACATCTTACAAACGTCAAACCAATAACAATTTCTTAGTTGATGATAATATTTATTCATTATCGGAATATGGAAAAATTGTAGATAAAACAATCACTAATGTACCGTGTGTTTATAAAAACACTGTAATTGTTGACAAATATGTTATAATGCCTAATCATGTGCATTTGATATTATTTTTAAGCAATGGCGAAATCGGTAATGACGGACGACCAATGGTCGCCCCTACAATCTCACGAATTATGCAGCAATTAAAGGGCATTGTTACAAAACAGATTGGTTTTTCGATTTGGCAAAAAGGTTTTTTGAACACATTATCCGTAGCGAAATGAGTTATTGGGCGATATGGAAATATATAGACGACAATCCGATAAAATGGGAAACAGACGAATATTTTCTGTAAAGCTACCTCGTTGTCGCAATAATATAACATAACCCCGTAGGGGCGACCATTGGTCGCCCGAGAAGTAATTTACGGTCGGGCGATTGTAGCCTTAAGCTATATCAAGCTATTTACTCGAATTGGATGCAACGTCACGTTGCCGACCATCGGTCGTCCGAAAAGAACCTCGTTGTTACAACGAACAAAATAATTGTACATTGCCAAGGTATTAAGTGTTCACGCACTAATATAAAAAACAAATCCCTATGGTGTTTTAGGGACAAAAATTATCTTAGGAGGAATTTCTCTATGAAAACAACATCAAGAAAGAGATTATTAATCTCTTCAGTAGCAATGCTCCTCGTAGCAATGCTCGCACTCGGCACAGCAACATACGCTTGGTTTACTCAGAACACACAGGCTACAGCTGATCAACTTTCAGTTAAGACAGTAAAGGCTTCAGAATTAAAGCTTTCTAAAATTAACGGCGATTGGACAGATCAGTTGCACTATAATACAACTGGCAAGGTATTAAAGCCTGCTTCTTCTGCAGACGGTACAAACTGGTTCACAGCTACAGCAGCTGCTAAAAGTGCTTCTGGTGCTAAGATGGGCACAGTTACAAAACTTACTAACACACAGGCAGGTCTTAATGGTTACGTATTTAAGGAGCAGCTCAATGTTGCTAACATGGGCGGCGCTGCAGTTGAAAATGTAAAAATTAAATTTAACCTTGCAGAAACTGCAAATACTGCTGGTAAAAAATACCTTCGTCTTGCTCTTGTTCCAACAACAGAGAGAGGCGATGATGCTACGGTAACTGAGACTGATTTCCAGAATGCAAAATATATCTTTGGTTCTGATACTGATAATGCTAATGCTATTGCAACAGCAACCGGCA
>DKXL01000032.1:0-11835 GCA_002493005.1 Ruminococcaceae bacterium UBA7127 | reverse complement strand
GGGTGCAGCAAAGTACTTCAACCTCTATGTATGGTTTGAGGGTCAGGATACTGATTGTTCAGATGCTAATGCAGGTAACGAAATGCCACCAATTACATTCACAGTATCTGGTGATACAGTAGCACAGAAGTAATTAAAATTTATATTTAATTAAGTATTACCATAAGATTGGAGATTCCCCTGATGAAAAAAATTATAAAAAGAATAATTAACATTATTGTTGACATTCTTGTTGTGATAGTTTTGATAGTATCGATATTGATTGTTGCTTTATCATTAACATCAAAATCATCAGGGGTTCCCACGATCTTTGGTATTGCACCCATGAGTGTTCAGTCAAATTCAATGGAAGACACGATTAACACTGGTGACCTTATATTTACTGAGGTCATTGATGACCCCCATTATGAATATAAGGTTGGTGACATTGTAACCTTTCCTATTGAAATTGACGGCGTCGAGAAATTTAATACTCACCGTATTGTTGAAGTTGTTGAAGATGCAGATAATGATATTATATATTATAAAACTCAGGGTGATAACAAAAAAACTAACCCGGTTCCTGATAAGGATTTACAAACCCAGTTAACGATAATTGGCAAGTATACCAACAACAAAATCGGCGGACTTGGTTATGCCTTTAGCTTTATCAGAACCCAGCTTGGATTTTTCCTTTGCATCTTGCTTCCAATGATTTTATTCTTTGTGTATGAAGCAATCAGAGTTATTCTTAACCTTATTGCATACAACAAAGAAAAGGCAGTTGAAGAAGCCAAGTCAGCGCTTAACAACGCTGAGCTTACAGAAGAGCAAAAGCAACGTGCCATTGAGGAGTACCTCAAATCTATTGGTGAAACACAGGGTGGCAAAGCCGAAGATGAGCCATCAGTACAAACACCTGCTGATGACAATAATTCCGCAGAAAGTTCGGATAAGGTATAATTGAAATTATTAAAAATTTGTCCCTAACGCACAAAGGACGTTAAAAAATAGTAACGGAAATATTTCTTTTCCGTCGCCAGGCGGAAAAGAAATATGATGTTATTGTGCATTTAGTTTTAGATAATACCGTCAGACTGCGTAGTCTGACAATATTAAAAAAATGAGTTATACTATATTGATTGGCAAAGTATTTTAACTTTGCACAAGTGTTCTTTAGACATAATAAAAAAGGCGCTTAGATTAACAACTTACGTTGTTGCTTAAAGGTTAGTCAGAAATAACCTTTTCAAAGATAGATTTTTTTAAGGAGACGAAGTACCGTGGATACAGTATTTAAATTTTTATTTGATTTTCTCGGTCAGTTTTTTGGCTCATTGTGGTCAATAATACAGGGCTTATTTGCCGGAATTGGCAGCGCATTTGACTTCCCGGCATACATAAACATCATCAATGCCTACACTACCGAGTTGGGTGGTCTTGCTTGGGGCATCGCCATTCTTGCCATAGTACTTCTTATTGCTGTACTTGGTCTTATTGTATGGCTGATTATCGTCGCCGTAAAAAAGTTTATCCGTTCTCATCGCAGAAGAAAAGACACAGATTCTCTTGTAAAAGAAGTACAGGCTCTTAACAAAGAGGTTATGCGCTTAAATCTTGAGAAGGATAAAATCCTTTCTATGAAGGTTTCTCAGATTGGTCTTAATCCTAATGAAATTGCTGAGCTTACCGGTGAAGAAATCGAGGCTCTTAATAATGGTGAAGAAGAGCAGGAGAACGGTTCACGTTTCTACAAGCTTACAGAAATCGACCAGCTTTGGGCAGATTATGTGCCGCCTGTATATGATAACGATATTACACTTCCGGAGTTCTGCGACCGTTTCCGTTTGTTCGCTTGCTCACGTCTTGGTCTTTACTATGACATTAAACTTATCAGACTTTTTGTTGCATCTTTTGCTTCAACAAGACTTATTATCCTACAGGGTATTTCAGGTACCGGTAAAACATCACTTGCATATGCATTTGGTAAGTTTATCAATAATCCGTCAATCATTGCTTCTGTTCAACCGTCATGGCGTGACAGAACAGAGCTTTTCGGTTACTTCAACGAATTTACAAAGAAGTTTAACGAAACAGAGCTTCTTCGTGCAATGTATGAGGCTTCTTACAACGAAAACATTTATGCTGTAATCCTCGACGAAATGAACATCGCACGTGTTGAGTATTACTTTGCTGAGATGCTCTCAATTCTTGAAATGCCGTCACGTGACGAGTGGGTTGTAGACATTATTCCAAACGCATGGCCTACTGACCCTAAGCATATTGTAAACGGTCAGCTTCAGATTCCACCTAATATGTGGTATATTGGTACAGCTAACAACGATGACTCTACCTTTGCTATTACAGATAAGGTTTATGACCGTGCTATGCCTATTAATATTGATACTAAGGGTGTTGCATTTGATGCAGAAGATACACCGCCTATTAATATTAGCTACAAGCACTTTGAGGATATACTTAACGAAGCAAAGGCTAAATATGTTGTTTCGGAAGAAAGTCTTAAGAAGGTTGGACTTCTTGACGATTATGTTATTGAGCACTTCCGTATAGCTTTTGGTAACCGTATTGTTAAGCAGCTCCGTGACTTTGTTCCTGCTTACGTTGGTACAGGCGGAACTGAGATTGATGGTCTTGACTATGTTCTTGCACGTAAAGTATTCAGAAAGTTTGAATCACTCAACCTTTCTTATATTCGTGATGAAATTGATGGTCTTTGCGCATATCTTGACGAATTGTTTGGCGAAGAAAATATGAATGAATCAAAGGATTATCTCCGCATGCTCAAAAAGCTCGTATAATTAGCGACATAGGGCGAACTGCGTTCGCCCTTTAGTTACTGTGAAAATTGAAGGGTTTTGCGGCAGGAATAATTTGGTGATTATGAGGAGCTAATATAATGGCAGATTACAGTAAATATTACAGAGCCTACATGCAAATGCAGGATCTTCTGCAAAATGATTTTACTTACAACTACATAAATGCCGGTCTTAAAGACGGTGATAAGGGTAACGATACGCTTGTTGGTAAAACCAATGAAAAAGTAATCGATATGGACTGGGTTGAGGCCATTGAGCAAGCGCTTCCGTATATTCAGAATGCCATTGATGAACAAAGACGTTTTATTAAGCAGGTAGATAATGTTGTGCGCATTGAGCTTGCTAAAAAAATTGGTCCCGACTCCGTAAAGCATCTTTCTCAGCATACGAATTTTATTGCTAAGGTTGAGGGCGATATGGTTACGCCAAACAAAATTCTCAATATTGAACGTGAAGAAACCTTTGCTACATATGAAAACCGTGTGCTTATGACGCTTATTCGTAAAGCGCTTAATTTTGTTGACGACAAGTATTCCAAGATGAAAGACGTTCCTAATGACTCGTATAACGACATTAAGGTTGCACGTCATATGGATCTTGACGGCGAAAAAGTTAACTTTAATTATGAGTATGAAAAGACTTCACATGATGTAATCTCTGACGAACTTGATGTTCAGGATTTTTCAAATCTTTCAGACTTTGACAGAATCCGCCGCTGTCGTCAGGCACTTAATGAATTTAATAACTCCCCGCTTATTCAGGCTATTTCAAAGGAGCCTGAGGTACATCCTCCGCTTACACAGACAAACCTTTTAAAAAAGAATCCTAACTTTAAAAAAGTTGTTGATTTGTGGAACTTCCTTGACAGCTACAAAAAGCTTGGCTTTGAAATAGTTGGTGAGGAATACGAGGGCGAGATGTCTGACACCTTTAAGCAGGATGTTTACTTTACAATGGGCTTTGAGCATTTTATGATGAACATTGCCACAAACCCTGCTTTGCGCAGAATGCTTCAAGAGAAGTATGAGGAAGAAAATGCACGCATTGCCGCAGAAGAGGCAAAGCCTGAAAAAACACGTGAAGCTGTGCTTAAGGCTCAGCTTGATGCGGTTCGCAAAGAGGAGATGGAAATTCGCCTCAAAGAAATTCGCGAACGTGACAAGCAAATTCTTGATTTACAAAATGAAGTTAGAAACTTAAAAAATCAGCTTGACGAGAAAGAACGCTTAATTTTGTCACTTAAAGGCAAGATTTCTGCTTTGGAAGACGAGCTTGCTGCTGTTAAGGCTGAACTTCAGGAAACAAAGCTTAAGCTGCTTGAGGCTGAAAGAAGAATTAAAGAGCTTGAAGAAGAAAATCAACAGCTTAAAGATGAGATTGTTCAGCTCAAGGCAACTATTGACGAACTGAATAATACAATAGATGAACTTAATAAACAGATTATAATCCTCAATGACCGCATCCAGGTATTGATGCAGGAAAATGCTCGTCAGCAGACTAAGATTAAAGAGCAGGAACAGCAGATTGAAGAACAGCAGAACAGAATTTCTGAGTTGGAGGTTCAAACTGCCGAACAGCTTGCTCAGATTGCAGCGCTGACAGATAATATTGCCAAGTGTCAGGCTGAAATTGAAGAAAACAATAAAAAAATTGATAATCTTACGGTTAAAAACGAAAAACTCACCAATACACTTCAAACTGAGCGTGAACAAAACCGTGAGAAAATCCAGCAAATGAATGCTGATTTTGCTGAACAGACAAGAATTGTTGCAGAACAGCATAATAACGAAGTTAAATCTCTTAAAAATACAATTGACGAAGCAGACGCTGCTCATACTAAGTATGTTGCACAGCTAAATGCTGAGTTTGCTGACAAGTCAAATGCAGCTGAGCAGAAGAGACTTGATGATTTAGCCAATGCTCAGAAGGAACACGAAAATCAGCTTGCAAAAGTTAAGAGAGCTAATGATGCTGCCAGCGCAGCTGTTGACGCTAAGCATGCTTCAGAGATTCGTAAGGTTCAAAAATCAGTCGATAAGCGTGTTGAAGCAGCAGAAAAAGCTGCCGAAAAACGCTTTAATGGAAAAATCAGTGCTATTAAGAAGGACGCTCAGGCTGAAATTCGTAAGGCAGAGAAGAAAGCCGGCGAAAAAGCGAACGCTGCTCGTGAGTCAATCAAAGCTGTTAAAGGTTCAACCGATATATTCAGCCGTGACTTCTCATTTGGTAGTGTTGAGGTTATTTCAGCTTATGCAGATAAGCTTGTTAAGAGCGGAAATGCTAACATAGGCCCACTCCTTTGTGCTGCGTCAAAGTCAATAAGAGCACTTTGCATCAGCAGAAGCAAAAAGGGTGTTGTTCTTTCTTTGTATACACAGACCGGCATAAATGTAGTTAAGCTATACAAAAAGGCGACAGAGCTTGATGCAGCGCTCGCTGATATTCCTGAGCAACTCAAGGGTGTTTCGGATTTTCCGATTTGCGTAACTTATTCAGGAGTAGACAAGACAGTTGCACAAAATTTTGCAAATGCTGTTAATAATTTAGTTGGGCATCCTATTTCACTTGCACATAACAAAAACCTAAAAGCTGATGGATATGTTGCAATTTACTTCAATAAGGAGTAAAATAGTTTGTAAGAGGCAGATATGATGAAAAAGACTGTACCGCCCAATCGTAGAACGGGCAGAATGATTGCTAAAAATTTAATAGTTCTGTTAGTTCTTATAGCTGTGACTTTTGTCAGTATGTGGGCATGGTTTACAAATGGTGCTACGGCAAGCGCAGACGGCATCAATGTTCAATGCGCGACAGCAGAGGGCATTGAAATTGCAGTTGTGCCTCATGGTGATACAGTGTCTGATATTACGAAATTGACCTATAAGGATACAATTGAGCTTAGAAAAAGCGAAGAAGGCGAACCGGCAAGTATTCTTGATACACTTTCTCTTACTGAGATTACGAGTAACGGTATAACTTTTTATCGTCCGGCGCTTAAACAGACTGATGGTATTGCTTCTCCTGTTATCACAGATACGGATGGCAATCGAGTAACCTGGAACGAGGCTGTTCAGCAGGTTCACTATTTGAGCTTTGACCTTTATATTCGCTCAAAATCATCGCAGACTGTTCGACTTGAAAACAATTCATCATTTGTTCCGCATTCTACATATTTGACAGGTTCTCCTGCAACAAACAAGAGTACTTACGGCGATTATTCACGTGACTGTATTGTAGGCGCTGCTAGATTTTCTGTAGTAGATAAATCTAATGCACGTAAGGTGCTTTGGATTCCGCATCCGGAACTAAAGCTTGAAACAACTGCGAACGAAGGCGGCGGACATACATTTACAATGCTTACGGGGCTTACTTCGGGAGATTCGTTTAATCACCAGTATTACGGAGTAAACGATTCAAAGCAGCCTGACGATAATCCGACTGTTATTAGTCAAAATGATGATCCGACTGAAGGTGTAACTGCTTCAACCAAGGCATCAAACGGCAGCTACGTTTTAGGCAAAAATGTGGCTCTTACAAAGCTTGAAGAAAAAGAATCCGATAATTATTACTACGGTCTTGTAACTTGCAATATGTGGATTGAGGGTGAAGATCCCGAAGCCAAGCTTGCGCTTGTGGGCGGCGAATTCACGATGAAATTGAATTTTACAGGCACAGCATCATAACAATTCAGGGAAGTGATACATATGAAATCGAATAATTTTTTGCGTAAATTCCTTTTCGGATGTTCTGAAAGACGGATAATAAGCAGAAAAAGAATGATGACAACATATGTTTCACTTTTTTTAGTGTGCGTACTTACTATGACATCAACCTTTGCTTGGCTTACAGTAAAGAACTCAGCGTCTCTTTTTACTGATTTGTTGAGAATGGAATCTTCCACCGGTTTGAGTATTAACGACGGTGAATCTATAACAAATAAAATCATTATTGACGATTTTAAGCTTACCGAAGCATCAAGTGTTGACGGCAGAAATATGTTTTTCCCGGTTTCAGGATTAGACGGTTCAAACACTAACGATCTTGCCTTTCGTGAAGGCAATGCCGGTGATAAAAATATTCATTATGCGAGCAAAAATATTACTCTTGTAGGTGTAACAGACCCTACAAATATTTACATAAAAAGCTATAATATCACTGTTAAAGGTAATGGCTTTGAAGAAGTTTTCGACGGCACAACACATCTTGCTGATAGAGATGATGATGGAATATATGATACACAACTTCATCATGAAAAGTGTCCGGTTCGTGTAGCCTTTATTGAAGACAGCGAGGATACCCCTCGTGTTTTTGACCCTACTGCAATCATTAAGCAGCACGTTGACAACTATGACGCCGTAAGTTATATAGATGCTAATGGTACGGCATCTGTTCAGCACACAGATAATAGATCGTTCTCTGACTATATCTTCTCTTTTAACTCAGAACCGCTTTTCCAAATTTCTCACAGTGATTCAATCGACCTTACAATGGTTGCTTGGCTTGAAGGAACAGGTGAGAACTGGGATCGTTATGCAGACGCTACAATTTCTGTTGAGGTTGTTCTTGAGAGTAATTATTCCGAGATGGTACCTGTTCAGTTCGTAGACAAAACCAGCGGTGACGATGATCCAGGTAAGAATAATGTTAAGAGTTGGATTGGCGGCGACAAATGTATTGTTACTATGGCATATCAGGACAGAGACAAAGCAACAAAAACAGTCGTAATGGATAAACTTTCAGGAACTGAGTATCCAACATGGGTAGCAATGCTTCCTAAGGATATAAAGACCAACATTTCCTTTTATCGTTTCTCCGTAAAAAATGAAACGATCTTTAACTCTTGGCACACTTGGGAAAATGGTAATAAAAAATATGAAATCAATGGAGTACCTACCAGCGAAACTAATTACGAAAAACAGTTATCTGGTGATGCAAAAACCTGGTTGACGAAAGTATTTGGAAGAACTCAAACTAATTATCTAGAAGACTCACGTGGCAGTTCACTTGTATATACAGCTCGTGCCGGTAACGGATACGGTCTTGTTAAAGATGACGATCCTGCGTTAGATAAAAAACGTTTATCGCCTTGCATAGGCTTTTGGGACGCTACAGTAGCCGGACTGGGTCTTAACAGCGAAGGCAACGATCCGACACAGCCGTCAACAAGCCCACAGCAGGGAAGTACGGTACAGATTGGTATTTACCTTGATATTCCCGACAGCAAGAACTGGATAAGCAACAACCTGAGAAACGGATATACTATTTGGGTAGAGTTTACTACAGGCGATTCCGTACAAATGGATGTTGACGGCAATTATAATCGTTGCACATTCAGCGGACAGCTTGAGATTGGCAGACGCATTAGGAGCATAGGTTTGAAAAACTCATCCGGTGTATTTACCAATCATCTTGCTCTAAAGAATCCGCAGTCGATTGTTACACAATATAACTATAGCTTTACGGTGGCTAATGACGATACCATTGTTCCAAACTAAATTATTAAAAAGGAGGTGTCATAATGAAAAGAAAGCTTGAGCTTCTCAAGAAGCAGTTTAATTTTAGAAAAAAATCACGCAAAAACTTCTTACTTTCCGTTGTGGCACTTATTGAGATTATTGCAATCATGGCGGTATCAACATATGCATGGGTTGAAACTGCATCAACAATAATTATTGAGAGCGATGGTCCTCAGAAAATAGATTCATATGTCTATACAAACGCTGAATTAAACAGCAATAATGCCGGTGTTATTGATCTTTCAAGATACTACAGAGCATCGGGCAATATGCACCTTGCATCTGCCACCAGTTCAAACGGAAGCAGCATTTTCTTTCCGAGAGTTGCTTCAACAAACGGTTCTGTAACCGGTCTTAGACAGGGCGGAATAAGCGATAAAAACACTAATTATATCAGCTTTAACTTTAAGGTAACTGCTAAAGACACCGAAACCAAGCTGATTTTTGATAAAGTACCCGAAATTAAAATCAACGGAACAACTGTAAATGATAATTCAATTAGAGTTGCTGTTAGTGACGGTACTTCTTCTACCAAAGTATTTTCAAATGCATCAGCTACGGAAAATATACGCATAAACGGAACAAACTATCCTACAACCGTTCTTCCGTTCAGTGACTATGCGGGAGATACAGCAGCAAAAAACGAACACTTTGTATTCACACTTAATAAAAGTCAAACCAAAACTATAACAGTCACAGTTTGGCTTCAGGATCCGGATAAAGCCAAAGAAGCCGAAGTCACAATCGGAGACTTAAAGCTCATTCCTCACACTTCCTCAGCCAGAGAGGTTCGATTTACTGACTATACCACACGTTTTAACACTTCACTTGCCGGCAGCGATATCAGCTGGGCAAGTAACGATGGAACGCAAATGTGGATGCGTGATGTGTCAAGAAATGAACTTATCAAAATGGAAAAATCAAGCGTAAACGGCAATCAGTGGGTTGGTTATGTTGAGAATAAGTCCGTAACAGAGACTAAGGGTAATGTTGAATTTTACAACTGCGATAGTTCTGTTACAAGTGCGCAGGTAATGTCAAATTATAACTGTAAGTGGACTGAAAGCTTTGGAAATTTGACATCTTCTGAGAGTGCTTCTACTCCGGATTATAAAGCATATGGTCATTTTGCCAATTCTTCAACTAAAACAGGATTTGGCACATGGCATGGTCTTGCAGAAATTCAACTTAATTCTGAATACATTTCAGCTCTTCCGAAGCCAACATCTATTTCTGATACTACCAAGATAACGCTTAAGACTAACGGCGGTTCAGGCAATTCTGTTGAAATGGCATATGATAATTCAAGTGCCTATGAGGTTTGGCGTGCGTACATACCAAATGATGCGACAACGTCACAGAGCGTGCAGTTTACATTTACAAGAACGCCAAAAAACTATACATACAATGCAGTAAAGCGTAATATAACTTCTACTATTTCAAGATATGTTATAACCTCAAATAATACTGGTTATTGGGTTCCTCCTGCAACGGTTAAGGTAGCCTTGGCAAGCGGTTGCGAAAATATGGGCAAAGTCAGTGTTACAGGCGGTTTAACAGGTGCAACAGAGGTTAAGGTTACACAGGGTACTCAAGTTACTATTAAAGCAGAAAATCTGCCCGATAATGATACTTACGGTTTTGTTGGATGGTATACCGATCCGGCTTGTACAAAGAGCGCCGGCTCCGGCTCAAGCATCACGGTAACTGCCCCCAACAGCGAGACGACTGTTACATATTATGCAAAGTTTAAGCGTCAGTATAAAATTACTCTTTATTCTTTGGCAGACGATGATACAACCGAAAGCACAACAGGCGGTACTGTTCAGATACAGGGCAAAACCGGAGCTGTTGCAAAGGCTGAGGCTTATGTGTTTGATGGTGATAATGCTACGATTGTAGCGACTGCTAAATCAAGCCACAACTTCTTGGGTTGGTTTAATAATGCAGATGATGCTTCACCTGTTTATGACGCTACTCGCGCAACTGTTAATCTTTCAAATGTTAAAAATAATGTGTTACTGTTTGCAAAATTTGCAATCAAAAAGTTTGATATTGAAGCTCAGTCAAAGTATGAGATTTTAGATTCATCTTCGCTTGGTACAGGCGACAAGGGTGGCACAGTAACAATTAACAATGATTCTCAGGCTAACTCTAAGGCTTATATTAAAGTTACTGTCAATTACGACGGAGATGCAACCTTTAGGGCATACGCAAAGGATAGTGACGGTTACAAGTTTGTCGGCTGGTATACCGACGAAGCATGCACAAGCGCAAACAGAGAATCAACAAGCAATCCGTATACTGTTAATAATATTCAAGCTAATAAAAAGCTTTATGCAAAGTTTGAGCTGAAAACCTATAATGTTACAGCTCATGCTGTTTCAAACGGTACAAATGACAGTGCAACCTATGGTGATGTGTGTAGAGTTGTAGGAGGTACTCCTCAAACTGCTTCAAGCTATGTAACAGCAACCGATATTAAGCACGGAGCTACAGTTACTTTCAAAGCAAACAATACATCCAATGCTACATTTGACGGCTGGTACAGTAATTCAGCTTGCACATCAAAGTTAACGGCTACTGACACGGATGTCGCATTAACTAACGGCGGTAAGGATATCACTCTTACTGTCAAAAGTGCCCGTGATATTTACGCAAAATTCACACCTATAAAATACAAGGCTACAGCTCACGCCGGTTCAAACGGTCAGGTTAAGGTAGGTTCAAATTCTTGGAGCACTACCACCTCTCAAACCGACGTTATTAAGGGTAGTTCAGTTACATTTAATGCTCAGGCTAACAATGGTTACGAGTTTGAGGGCTGGTATACAGCCGCAACAGGAGGCACTTTGGTAAGTTCTAATGCGGAGTATACAGCTACGAATGTAAGCGGCAATATCGACTATTACGCAAGATTTAAGGCAGAAACTCTGAGAACAGTATATTTCTGTAGCACATCATCAGGCTGGACCAGTCCGTATGCTTACTGTTGGAAAGAAGGTACCAGTGAAGATAATGGTGTATTCCCTGGTCAGCCAATGACTCATTTGGGCGGTAATGTATGGTCTTACAAATATAATCCAAAATATGATAATATTATATTTAGTAATGGAAGTAGTGATAACCAAACTGGCAATCTTAACATTCGCTCAGATGGTTATTACAAGGGTGGCCAGTCTGGAACAGATACAGGTTGGTCAACCGACTCAATACAGAATAAGGTAACGGTAAGCACGGTAAGCAACGCTGTTGTTACAGTTACTTACAAAACTGGTGATAATGTGTCGCATACAATCAGCGAGGGCAGCAATGCTCAGGTTTATGAAGGCACAGTCCTTACGCTTAATGCTGCAAGCATTACAAGCGGTTACTCGTTTACTAAGTTCACAGCAGGTTCGTCATCTTATACTACTAACCCTGCGACCCATACGCTTGGTAATTCTGATATCACAGTATCTGCAACAATATCTAAATCGGGTAAGACAATATACTTTAAGCCT
>DKXL01000027.1 GCA_002493005.1 Ruminococcaceae bacterium UBA7127 | reverse complement strand
ATAATTATTAAAAATCAATTATATATAACAATTTTTAGAGTAATAATTTATGCAAAAGCAGATTTACCACCGTGACGTTTTTTGTACAACTCATTTTGCTTGACAATTTCGTCAAAGATTTCAGAACCGTTGATTTTTGCAACAAACTCGTAATGATTACCACCGTTATTACGAAAAATTACAAACATCTCGTAAATTCGTTTGAGATAATCAAGCATTTGCTTAAGGATTACCACATCTTCACCGTTTGAAGAGTTAATCATAGTCTGTAACTTGTTTAACGGAGAAATAACCTCAGGATTTCCGCTGTTTGCACCTGCGTTATCACCAACCACTGCAAGCGTGGGGGCTTTGACGATACCGCCTTTGGCAAGGTGAGGGAGTTTCATATTTGGCTTCGCAACGTTTGCTACGATATTTGCCGCAACATCAACTCCGTTAAGAATTTTGCCGCCCACTCGGCTCAATCCTGAATTGAAAGTGTTTACAAAATCTTCAACTTTGCCAAGCACAAAATTCATAGGAGTTTGAATTGCTCCCCAAATACCGCTAAAAGCGTTTGAAAAAACGTTCTTAATAGGTTCAATAGCCCCTTGAATTTTAGCCATCATATTTTGAATTGGAACAGTAAGCAATTTTGTTCCTACTGATATGCCATTAACGAGACCTTCTACAGTCCAAACACCGCGCCTTTTCATCGCTCTTGACGGTGAATTAATTTCCATAGGAGCATCATATTCGGATAATACCAAAGTTGCGAGACCATTGCTGCTTTTCTTTAACGCACTCTTATACGCTTCTGTGCCCTCAACTAATCCTAAAACGGTATTTTTACCGCTGTCCTTAGCCGCTTTTTCAAGATTTTCAAGCGATTTCCACTGCGACTTTTGTATATCTTCCATACTAATCATTTGATTGCTATATGCCATCATTACAGCCACAGCATCGGAGTAATCACCATTTAATACTTTTTGAACGTCTAATAAATCATCACTCACCATTGTAAGCTTATTAACTTTAGCAACACAACCATTATAGGTTTCTTTTAATTTTTCAAGTTCTTTTTTATTTGCTCTATAAGTGTTATACGCTTCTCCCCATTCAGCGTTTGTAATTACATCTTGATCAGAACTTTCCAAGCGCTCTAAAGTAATGGTAACTTGATCAGGCGACATACTTTCATCCAATAGCTTTTTAAATTCCCAGTATTTATCGTCTGTTTTTTGTTCCATCTCCTCCATGCGCTGCTTTGCTGCTCCTAAATCACGATTTGCTGAAATTTTATCTTTAGTGTTAGTAGTTTGCAAATCCGATAAAGCCGACATATTGGCTAATCTTTGGTAATCCTCGATTGTTTTTGTAATTTCATCCTGAACAGTTTTTAAATCGGTTTTTAACTTATAAGTACCATCATCACTTTTAAATACATATTTATCCCATACGTCCTCAAATCCTTTTACATTGTCACTAAAATAGGTAACAATCGTTTGCAGCTGTGCCTGTTCAGAAGGTGACAACTCAGCTTTGCTCAATAACTCTTCAAGCTTTTTTTGGTAATTATCAATCAAGGTGTTATCAGCATAAATCTCATCTAATCGTTCAAACGTACCTGACAGACTATCTTCAATACCTTGTGTTGTTTCTTCAAGCTGAGTTTTAATTGTGGCGATTTCATCTGCAAACTTTTTAGCTTCTGAATTGCTCCATTTGAGTTCGTTATAAGCAATTACAGAAGTAACAATCCCGGTAATCGCACCTGCAATAGCTAAAAGCGGATGAGCTGAAATGGTAGTTATAAGCAGCTTCATAGCATTTTTAACTTTTGTAATGCCAGCCGCAATGGCTGTGCCTGCCTTAAACACAATAACAGCAGTTCCGACGGCAGCGATTCCACCTGCGATAGCGTACAGTGTTTTGTCGCTGATTTTCTTAACGACATCAGACACCGCCTTTAACGCCTTTGCGAAAGTTTCAACCAGCTTAGGCACGGCTTTTTCGATAGTCCATTTTGCGAGTGGAAGCAGAATCTTTTTATAAGCCGTTTTTAGTTTATCGCCACAAGCTTCTAATAACTTTCTGAACGCTCCGCCCAAATTGGCAACAGCCTCAGTTATTGGTGACAAATTAAGGTTTTCAAGCCAATCCAAACGAATTTGTGACATATCATTAAGAAATCCCGTTATGTCCTCAACAATACCGAGAATAGCACCCCAAATTTTTTCGCCTGCGCCGTTGTTATCCCAAGCATCTTTGATTTTATCACGCAGAGTTTTTGTGGCGTTATTGCAATTTGTGATTATTTCCAAAATGTTACCCCAAATGCGCTCGCCTGTACCATTGTTCCAAATCTTGTTGAAGCTTACTGAGATAGTGTCTACCAAACTTACAATACTGTTCCACTTATCAAGAAAAGACTGTACAATCGCATCACCTCTGCCGGCAGTGTCCCAAGCCCTTTTAAATGCATCGGCAACAGAACCGACATTGTCAATAATATGACCCAGTAAACTCCTGATATTATCAAGAAATTTTCTGCCTGTGCCGTTGTTCCAGATCTTTTTCCACGAATCACCAACAGACGCAATCGCAGTCTTTATCTTGTCCATAGTGGATTTTACACTGTTAATTAGCTTTTGACTTTTAGCGTTCCAACTCTTTGTTACACCATCCATTGCACTCGCAAGCGGTGATTTTGTTCCGTTGACTACATTTGTACCGTTCTCGGCATTAGAATTATTCGCATTTGTTGAATTTGCTTTATTGTCTGACAATACATTCAGCTTATCAAATCCTGCAAGGCTTCGTTTTGCCTTTTCTGCGCTGTCTGCAACATTTTCAAGAGCCGATGAACCGCTGTTAGCTTCAACGGCAAGATTTTCTACAGGACTTCCCGATGATGAGCCTCCTGCATTTCCGAAAATCTGCTGCGTTAATGCTTTGAATTTTTCTGCTACGGTTGACAGCCTGTTAATAAGTGAATTTACAACCTTAATAACAGGTGTAAAAGCGTTAATTAACCCTTGTCCGATTGTGGCTTTTAAGCTGTCAAAACGCAGCTGTAAAACCCTTGTTTGGTTTGCCCATCCGTCTTGCGTTCGAGCAAAATCACCTGTTGCGTTATTAAGCTGACCGAGAACAAAATTATAACGCAAAGTTACCTTTTCCGCCTCAGTCATTTGTTTTACGGTTTTCCCGTAACCATTCGCAAGAGCGTAATTGTCAAGAGCAGACTGGGTCATTACTATGCCTAAATCTTTCAGCGTTTCGGTTTCACCACTGAACACTGATTTTAGCTTTGTATATGCTAAATCCTGCTCTATGTTATAAAAAGAAGCAACATCACCTGTAAGCCCCGTTAAGGCTGTTGCCATATCATAGCTCTGCTGTTCAGTAAATCCGAAAGCTTCAGCCATTGAGCCGAATGTACCAACATATTTTTTAGCCATAGTTTCAGACAAGCCGTAGGATTTCGCAGCGTCTTTAGACCATTTATTTACACTGTTTGACATTGATGTAAATGTTACATCAACAACATTCTGTACTTCTGCAAGGTCAGAACCTAAGTCAATGCAGGACTTTCCAAAACTTGATATCACCTTAGCAGAGAATGCAGCAGTGATAACGGCTCCCATTTTTTTAAATGAAGCTGCAATTTTTTGATTTGCCGTGTTTGCCTGCGACTGAACATTTTGTAATGACCTCCTAAATCCTGCTGAATTTAGTACCATATTTAAGCCAATTGTACCCACTGTTGTAGTTCCCGTAATAATCCCTCCTTTCAAAAAATTTTTGTAAAAATATAGCTACATTTCTGCAAAAACTTGCTGAAACATAGCTATAACGTTATCCATATCTGCTTTCGTGTATTTTTTCACGTTGCGTGACCGCCATTTATTACGTATGCGGTGCTGGGCTGTGGTAAAATGCTTTAAAACATCTTTGTCGCTTTCAAGGCGTATTTGAACAACCCTTGCAAGCGGCGAATCGGGACCCAGTCCCGAAAGCAAGGACGTAAATTCAGTCCATGTCATAGACCGAAAATCTTTTGAATAAATACTGACCCCATAACTCGACTTAAAAGATGAAACGATTAAATCAAAATCATCTATCAAGTCATAGCCGGGGTCGCTGTTTCCCCCTCGTCAGGCTCTTCGCCGTTATTGATGATTATTTGAGCGGTTTCCATTACAAAGTTAATAAAATCACCCATTGTCAATTTTAAGCTTTCAACCTTTCTGCGGTTTTTGGCATCAAACAACAATTCATAAATTGCAAGTATGTTTTTAGCGCTTGTCGTTTTTTCATCTTCACCAAACAACGCAACAACCTTCAGCATTGTTGTTGCATCGTTATTAGCCTCAATTTCAACGTCCTTTACTTTGATAATCGGCTTTTCCTCAAAATTGAGCTTATTTGTAATATCTATAATCTTTGACATAATTCTTTGCTCCTTTGCAAAAATCGCTCAGAGGGCAAATGTGAGTGCCCCTGAGCGTGTTTTTAATAAATTTTATGCGGCTGGTGTATATGTAGGTTTGCCATTCGACATAACTTCAAATTCAAGCGGCGCTACACCAGTTGATGCGCCTGAACCGTTTGCTGTAACTGAAACAACAGCATTTTCAAATAGAACAGTTGAACCGTCAGGGAAAACCCATTTAAAGTTAATTTCGCATTCTCTGCTGTTCTTGTAAGCAAGCCCTGCAATAAGGTCGTTACCGGGGTCGCCGATTGTTCTTTTAGCTTTAACCGAAATAGTAACGCTCTTTGCAGTCATAAGGCGTGACTTCCATCCCTTGTGCTCAAAAGCGTTCCATTCCTCCACGCCGTTATCAAAGGATACCGAGAACTCTTCACAATTAGCAATCGTTGTGTCGGTCGCGGTAGAGCCTGACGCCGCAATTTTAAACTGATTTTCATAACAAGGGAATACTCCTGTGTTTGGTGTTGCTGACATTTTTAAATCTTCCTTTCATAATAAATTTTTAATTCAATCACTCGTTCATATACTCCGCTGTGTTCATCTGTCCCGACATCTATCGGTTCAGGGACTAACAGCTCAATCATATATACTAAAGTGTTGTTTATTGTAACGTTTTTGATTGTTCGCAAGGTTTCATACAATCGCCTTGCTTCAATCTCTGTTTCATTTGCGTTGTTATTCCAGTGAATAAGCAACGATACACCTATAATGTCATAAGTGCTGTCTGTACCTATAGCGGTCACAGGTGGTTCACTGCGTTTTAATGAATATACTCCGAGTGACTTGTCCTGCTTATTGTCGAGTTTGCCGATATAAAAATGCTCCGCATTGCTGTAAAACTTTAGCCAATCCCTTATATTCGCAAGTGTAATCATAATCCGCACAGCCTCCTGTAAATTGTTGCAAATGCTTCACTGCAAAAATTTTGGCGAGTGCCACCCTTTAGCCAAGGTTCAAACCATTTTCCACCTGCAAAAGCATGTTCCAATTTATTGAAATTGTATTCAGGGTGGAAATACAACCGCCTTGCGTATGGCGTGCTTGATACTATGCTTGTAACACCGTTAGCAGAGAGCGAGTAGTCTGCAAAAGTGTTTTCGTTTTGCAAATTTCCTGTTTCAAACGGCATAACTTCTGCATTTTTGACCTCTGTAAGCAATGCATCTGTCGTTAATCTAAGCGCCTTTTGAGAATTTGTGTCAAGCTGTTTCAGCAATCCGAAATTTAGATTTATTGTTGAATTTACTTCAAAAATACTCATTAAATCACATCCAGTTCTGTAAAGTTAACTGTGCCGTCAGGATTGCGAGCTTTCACACCTTTGATTATCTCACGGCGAACACCGAAAACCTCAACAAATCCGCCGCTTATGGTCGGGCTGTCGGGAGCAACATCACCCGGAATAAGAATTACTCCGCTGACCTCAACTTTTTTCTTCTGTGAAGTCAGTACAGTTTTGGCACATTCCTGATAGTTGCAGTAAAGACAATCGCCGTACATACTCTTTTGCGGAAATAAATCGTTAGACGGATAAAGTACTTTTCGCTCGTAAACAGCAGTGGGTGCGCCGTCCTCGGTCACACCCTCGCCGTATAATGTTAAATAAATCGGAGTTTTACAGAATTTCTGCCGTACAAGGCAAGGAAATTTCATTAAATATCACCCCTAAATTGCAGGATAGCAAAGTCCCGTTGACTTTAACAGAGCGTAAATATCCGTTGGAATAGCCACTCCGCATACAACTCGCAAATTCCAACTCTCTCCAATTGTCATTGAAGCACCGTTAAGCGAGTATGACTGTAAAAACGAAGTTATCATATCTTCATTCTCTTTCTCAAAAGCAGTAAGCCTGCTATGCACTCGATTGATAACCTTTTTTTGAAATTCAGTCAGCATGTTATACTTAATGCGATTATAGGTAAGAACATCAATATGCTCTGCTGCTTTCAAAGCAAATTTGTCAGTGTTCTTTTGCTGTTCGATATAGGAAATAAACATATGTGTAACTCCTTACGGTGCAATTGAAGCGTAAATACCGGCAAGCTTATTCTCATAGCAATGTGCGTACAGATTATTGTTACGATACTTGAATACATGACTGTCGCCCTGCTGATCCTGATCAGGAGTGAAGTATTTAACATACTGTTCAAGAGCACAAACAACTGCACTCTTTTCGGCACAAAGGAAATTTACGTTTTTACCTGCTCCCACAAGTTCATAATACGTACCAAGATTACTCTTTGTCGGAGAAGTTATAGCAGTATACTCGCCTGAACTCTCTGTGTAATATGTCTTTTTAGAGTTGACTTCTGTATCGGTAGTTTTTACATAACTGCCATCAGCCCTTTTGAAACCGTAAGAAGTTGAACCGCTATTAAGAGCTATAGCCGAAATCATTCTTGTTTGCGGCACCTCAATAATTGTATTAAATCTGCTCAAAACAAGCTTAGATTTAGTTGTATCAAGGTCGTCAATCGCACCTTTAAGAGTTGGAGTGATTAACAATACTCTTGATTCGGTCGGAACTTCGTCCTCGTCCATTTTATTAGTGCAGGCACGAAGAGCGGCGACAACATCCGCACCACTTTCAAGGGTCTCAAAAACTTTCGTGATTCCGTCAGTACTGCAAATTTTTGCGATACGTGCTGCATCTGTTTCGGGCACAACCTTAGTTCTGATAAATTCACCTGCAAGCTTTGCAAATGGTGTTCCCAGTGCTTCATCATTGTCAAGACGGTCAATTCTGAGGTCCTGAGAACGCTCCTTATCATACTTAACTGTTTCCCATACAAATGAGGTAGAACCCTTTGTATAACCGGAATTACGGCTAAAATCGCCAAGACCGTCCATATCCAACTTCGCAATTTTTATTTCGCCGTTTTGTCCTTTTTTTACAGTGACCTCGTCACCCTCGAAAATAGAAGTTTTACTTTCCTGCTTATAAAGTTCGTCAAGCAGTGGAAGAAAAATTGTAGATAATTGAATATTATTCATTGATTGATTTTCCTTTCTGTATTAAGATTTTGATTTGAGTCCAAATGCCTTGCGGATAGCTTCCTGCTCATTGACCGGTGGCGTTCCGTTGCCGCCGTCTCCGCCGATTTTCTGAATACCTCCTGCGCTTTCCTGTTTAACTTTTAATGCCGGAATATCGTCAAGCACTGTCTTAACGGCATTGGTAAGGGCTTCGGCTTTGATAGCGCCGTTTTCGTCTGTCACGGCTTTAAAATCAGCCATTTTAAGCAAATAAGGAATTGACTTTACGTCAACGCCCTGCTTAATAGCCTCAATGGTTGCAGCCTGATCGATTTCAGCTGAAAGACGTGCATTGTTAGCGTTCTCAAGGTCGGTCTGCATTTTTGAAAAATCAGGCGTATTCTTTGCTTTTTGTTCCTTAAAGGAATTAATAGCCTCTTTCATTTCGTCAGCTGACAAGCCTTGCTCTTTAAAATACGATTTTAGGACAGTGTCTTCTGCCACATTTTGCTTACCTGTAATAAGACTTGCGAGTTTTTCGTAATCAAAGCTCTGTGACGGCGGAGTACCCTGCGGTGCTGTTGGCTCAGCATTTGGCTGTAGTTGTGTGTTTGGTTCGCTCATAATTAAAAAATCCTTTCAGTTATTTGGGTGTCTCCCATATTCAGTTTATAGAGTGTCTCTCTGTTTCAGTTTTGCACGGTGTCTCCCGTAGTTTAACGCCTTCGGGCAATAAAAAACACCTTAGAAAAATCTAAAGTGCTTAATCTGTTGATTTAATTTTCTTAGCGTTATCGAGCACAGACTTGACAAAGCCGCTTGCGATAAGTTGCTTGGCTCGTTCGTCTGAACATTCAAAAACTTCATTTACAGGACGAGTTATAAAGCCCGTTGTCTTGTCGTTGAACGACTTGATTACCTTGACTTTTACCATTTTTGTCACCAACTTTCTATCCTTACCGTTAAAATCTGTCCATTATCCTACAATAGAAACAGCTTTACTTCTTTGATTTTTCATATGATGAAATAAAGCCGCATATTGCTTTTGTAACTGTAAGTATCCAAGTAGCTACAAAGCAACCAAGTGGAATTATTACTCCGTTCGCCTTCAGAATGTACAGCAAAATTAAAAATATTACCATAATCTCACCTCCTAAAAATGGGTATAAAAATAGCACCCTGCATTTCTGCAAAGTGCTTAAACTGGTATAAAAATACCGCCCTCACACTGTGGGAGCGGTTTAATACCAGACAGCGGTTATTTCATTAGGAAAAGCTTTTTTACTATTTAGAATCTCAGATATTTTTTCTCTAACATGAGAAACATACATCTTTTTACCGTATTCATATTCCGAATACTTCACCTCTTTTATTTCATGCGTTTTCTTATCAACTTCAACATATCCTTCCAAATTGCTATCTTCGGGAGTATAAGCGCAAGAAACAACATTATCATTTTCTTTAATGTTAAATATCCTTACCATAATTCACCGCCTCCATTATTCACAATATTTTGCATAATTATATCTCTTCGAAGCTTTTATATGTGCTTCGTTTTGTGTCATTCCCTTTTCCATATAACGCAACTCTGCATATTCGTGTTTGAGCAACACCATATCTTTTTCTTCGTGACTACCATTGATAAGCCTTTGCCAAGATTGAGCCATATCATAAGAAGGGTCAAAGCGTTTATGACCATCTAATAAATCATGTTCCTGGATAAAAATATGATTTTTAATCTTATCAATCTTGTCTTTCTTAATACGAGTAGCTGTAGAAATTTTAGTTGTATCGGTAGACATATGTCTTACAGATTCATAATATTGGACAGCGTGTTTTCCTGCTTCTTTGCTATACGGATTTAATGCACCACTCACTGAACCTGTATTTATTATACCACTTTCAGCCGATTTTGCAATATCAGGAGAACCAAAATATTTTTTTAATACACCTCCAAATTTTTCAACTTTCTCGCTTTTAGTTCCGTTCAAATAAGATGAAGTCATTTCTGCAAACCATTCACCATAACCATGATTATTGCCATAATCAGATATATCCGGCAAATTCCCCTCAAATATTTTAAACATTTCTTCTTTTAACTTATCTACTCCACCTGCTTCCTTGCCAATCCATTTTTCAATTAAATGTCCCATTTCATGTTGATATGTATGCAAATATGGATTTGCTCCATCTGGATTTAATCCTGTGACGCATGAAAGGATTTCTTGTTGAAGTACATCGCTATACTTATCTTTAGAAAAATGACTTTTTGCAAAATGAATACTAGTATCGTTATCAGACCACGCAAGTGCTTTTTGATTAATCGAAAAATTCCCCTTGGTACTTACTATATCTACTGATTTCAATTTACCCGCTGCTTTTGGTAATTTTTCTATCATAGAATCATACGATGACATAAAATCCGCCATCGCAGTCTTACTCACACCCTTTATATTTACATTTTCTATGCCTCTTTCTTCTGCCCATTTTATAAATTTCTTTTCAGTGACGTTTTCAACATTGCTATCGTGATTTTTAATAATTCTATCCACATCATCGTTATATTTATTAAAATCTTCAATGTAACTTTTTCTGAATGCTTGCCATTCATCATCTGTTACAAAATCACTTCTTTTCTTTCTCTGCGGATATTTAAGTCCTTTCCAATCATCTGAAATAAATTCACTTTCAACCGAATTTTCGACAGTTTTATTGAGTTTTTCTACTGTTTTTTCCACCTTACCCTGCCAAACCTCAGCACGATTTTGATAAATTCTTTTGTTGTCGCTATCAAGGCTGTATTTTGAAATTCTATTGCACTTCTCAGCCTGATTCTCTGCATTATTTTTCTGCTGTTCAAGAACTTCATTTTCTTTCATTTCTGAAATCTCGGATTGTGAAACTTTTTTCAGAGTGGTTATACCCTCGTAATATGTACTTGTGCTGTCCTTACAACGAGGATGAAACAGACCGCCTAGCAATTTTCGTCCAACCATAATGCAGTTTTAGCCTCATATATATACAATTCTCCTCAAAAACATCTCTTGACAATCTATTTAAAGCTGAATTGCGTAACATTTCAAGTCTATGTATTTCGTTTTGAATATCAGCTATTTGCGTCACAGCATTGCCGACTTTATCGGAAATGCTATCCGCACCCGGTAAGCCTGATAAGTTAGGGGCTGTATTAGCCGCTTCACCTTCAAGACGAAGCATTTTAGAACGCAATCGGGATATTTCTTTGTTTATGCTCTTGATTTCTCTTAATGTCATTTTTCATATCACCTCCCACCCTCGCCGCACCGAGGGCAAATATTGCAGTCTTGTTTGATATGGTATTTAATCAACCATGCGGAGCTGATTGTGGGTTATATGGTTTTCTGTCGCCTGTCTGATATCCTCTGTCGTTGAACCTGACTTCAAATGCTTTTTTTCCGCTAAAAACAGCATCACAAAATTCAATATTAAGTTTCAGCTTGTGTAGTTTCATTCCTGCTCACCGTCCTTTATCTCATAGCATTTATCCCAAAGCCATTTAATGACCGATAACATACTGTCTTTTTTAACGCTGTTGTGCGTTGGCATTTTAGTAACTTTATATATAGCAAGCGCTTTTTCTTCGTCTGAATATGTATCGTTATTAATATTCTCAAAAATAGCCATTGCCCTGCCTATATTCATTCCTGCTCACTCCTATCCATTTTTGCGCCGCAACGAGGGCAGAAATCGGGGTTGCATTCTCTTTGACAATCAAGAGTGTATTCATCATCATAGATATTCTCATATATTTCGCAGACGAAACCACACTCGGAACACTCAAATTCGTCAACAGGGTTCATTGTTGTAACATTCTCTCCGTACCTAACCTCCTGCACATCGGCGGTGGGTGCGGAGTTAATTAATCTTATTGCATCACCAATATCAATTTTGCTTAATGTACTGCAATATTTTCTCTCTATTAGTTTTCCAACTAAACCGTCACGCTCTATGTATTCTTTTTCAGACATTGTTTTCACGCCCTCCGTTTTTACAGTAAAAACCGCAAATATTATGCGAATAATGAACTATCGCTTCGTACTCTTTGCAAATTCCATTGTTTCGAATAATATTTGAATTAGGAGAATAATGTTCACAATTTCCACAACATCTCTTTTCATCCATTGTTTTCACACTCCTTTAAGGATTTCTCGGCTTCTTCTACTGGCTTTAAAATAGGCGTAACCGCTATATTTACAGTATCTGCTTCTGTTATGCTTTCAGGTACTATGCCAAAAATTTTCAAGAAGGTTCGGTCAAGGTATTCTTCTGGAATATCCCAAGCCATACCTTTCCATAACAAGGCGTGATACCTGCCCTCTTTGTTCTTTCGTCTTTCCCATATACCAACAATTTCGTTATGGGAAATAATAGTGTCTATTAAATCCTTAACCGCACACGGCAACTCAATAAATCGGTTGCGGTCTTTGAAATGTGGGCAATTACCCTTACAATATTCATTAACGCCATCATTGTATTTGCATACTATTTCACATAAGCAATCCTTACAACTTGCCATTTTTCCACCACCTATATACATATTTGTTTTCCGCAATAAGGACAATATTTTGCAGAGGTCACAAGAGTAGAAGTATTATTATGGCTTTTGAATATGATTACTACTTCAGCTCCTCCGCAACACAATCCTATTGATATTTCGCCATCTGGACTTTTAAACCACTCCTGCGAACAGGTTAGGTCTTCATCAAGAGTACAATAAGGGCAATTTTCATTACTTTCCGTTGATATTTTTCCCGCTACAAGTGTTGATTCATTTGCCATTGTCAGCTCTCCTGTTCCAAGTATCGATAGTTTCTTTACGCACAAAATCAAACCTAAACTTGTAATGCCTCCATCGATGAATTTGTCTTGTACAGCATTTTTTACACATCACAGACGTTTCGGTAATGCCTGAATATTCATTGCCACGCTCTTTATACTCAGCTTCACCACCACAAAACGGACAAGGTTTTAATTCTTTTTCGCTCATTCTGACGCCTCCAATAATTTGGGGGTATCGTGGATATTGCCGATAACCTCAACCTCATATAATGGATTATCATCCTGCTCATAATTCCACCATAATTCCCATAGAGAGATAAAATTATCGTTAAAGCAAAAATTTGCATTATTATTAAATGGTATTTTGCTTTCGAGCAAATCATAATCAATATTTGGTAAAACTACTATTCCAAATGCTCCGCATTCATTAACAATCTTTCCACGGATATTGAAAAATTCAACAATATCCCCCTCAAATATCTTTTTACCGTTTTTGTCGGTCAAGCCTGTGTACTGTCCGACTGTATCAGCATAAACTGTAAATTTCTCAATCGTTGGCTCTTGCTGATAAATAATAGCAAAATCTCCACCTTTATTATTTGGAAAAATACCTCCATAAGCCCAATTTGAGTCAATAGGGGAACCGTCCAATCTAACTTTCTCTCCTTTTTTTCGAGTTTGACCTCTAAATAATATTTCTCTATCCATTTCTGTTTCCTCCTTAATCTCTCTGATAAGTGCAAATCCAACCGTGCTTAACCTGCTTTGAGTAGCGGCACTTCTTACAGCAATAAACACATACATGCAATCCTCGTTTACTGTACGGACACTTGCGGATTTGTAATTTTCCGAACAAATATCCGCAACTATCGCATTTAGTTTTTTCCATAGAATTATTACCTCAGTTGACAATGTAGACATCACGCTCTAAAAGTGTTAACATAAAAAAACTGCATATATAAGCCGTTTTTTAACGTTTGTTGACAGTGTTGACGGTGTTGACAGTATATTTTTTCTTTATATAGAGCAAAATATTTTTTATAATTTTTTCTGCAACATATGTGATATATAAGTGTGTGTTAAAAAAAGCGTCAACAGTGTCAACAATGTCAACGACAACCGCAACATGCAAGTAATCAAGCCATTTTTAATGTTTGTCGGCATTCTTAAAATAGACAACAAAGTGTCAACCTTGTCAACTTTTCCGCTTAAAACGGTAAGTCATCATTACTTGTTATTGAGTTGTTATCATTGTCGGGGCGAAGCAGGGCAATACAATTACAATTGCTGTTCACATTTGAAATACGATGCATTGTTGTGTATCTTCCTTCTCTGCTTTTCAAAAGTCCGTTCTTTGCCGCCCAACTTAAAAATCCTCTCGGACTGTAGCCGTTGTCATTTAAAATTTGGTCAAATTTACTCTTAATAAAATAAACATAATCTACCCTGGCATCACCGTAAATTTCACCGTTATAATCGACATTACCCGGATTAAATCGGATATAATTTGCCACTACGAAATCATTCAAAAAATCATAGCAACGTTTGTTCTGGTCAACGTCTTTTTTAGTGACAAGGAACGGTTTAATATCATCAACGGTCAATCTTGTGCCGTCGTTAAAAAACAGCTTGTCAATAAGTTCATCTGCCGTAAGAATAAGACTTGCAGACATTGCCTGCTTATCGGTTACATCACTTCGGTCATTGATTTCCTGATTGTATTTTTTTTGGATTTCAATGACCCTTTCAAGATTGTCTCCGTCTTGCAGCCATTGCACAAAAACGGCACCTGCACCGCCGTAATTCTTCTTTATTCTTGATACCACGTCAACAGAATTTTTAAATATTTTTTGGTCTTTACAGTCGATTTCAATAATACGGTTGATTGCTCCTGCGCCCGAAGTTGTGTTCGAGATTGGATACTCTCCCGTGGTTAAAATAGCATTTTTCCATGTCAAAATCTTCTGTACGCCGCCTGTTTTCTTTCCTCTGTCTTTTCCTATACCTTCACAAAGCCTATAGACGATATCATCAAATGATTTTTTCTCTTTAATGATTTGCAACTCATCATACACCAGCGGCAAAGAATTCATAAATCCTGCCGTTAGTTCCTGTGCAACGGCTGTTGAATTAAATGTTCTGATGTAATCTCCGAGTGATGGAGAAGCCCATACAGAAGTTGCAAACATCAAAGCAACCGTCTTTCCGCTTTCTGTCCCTCCCCATAAATGAACAAAGAATGGCAGGCAGTCACAAGGTTCTACAAGAGCCGAGGCGAACGATGCGGCAAGCATTATTCTTGCGCAAACATTTCTTTCTTTTCGGATTTCTCTGCAAAGCTCAACCCACTTTTCAAAATCCCCTATATATTTAACACTGTTGAAAATCCCTCTAAAGCTTTCCTCTCCGTCAAACACAAGATCATCAACATACGGACTGAATCCGTGACCGTTAATCCAACCAAGTCTGCCTACTGAGCTTTTTTCTTCAATACTGTCAAAATTGAGATTTTCAATATCTGTCATATATCGCACAAGATTCTTTGCATTTTCGCTGTTTACTGCAATTCCGTATCTTGCTAAACCGGTAATTTTTGAGGCACTTGCAAGTACTTCCTTGTCAACGATAATTTCACGCCATGAAAAGCCTTTGCGATACTTTAGCTTCAATTTTTCCGTGTTATCATCAATGTTTACAAGCCTTTCAACAGGCATTATCGGGTGATTGCACACCTCTTCAACATCGCCGTTTTTTCCTTCAAAACAAACATCCTCGTTACAGATGTATTTTCCGCAGGCAAGCTGTATTGACTGCCCCTCAAATTCGGTAAAATTTGCGTAAATCGGTTTAACTTCTTTATGGTATGTAGATACATAGTTTTTGAATAAGTCGTTAAATCCGCTTATTTTAACCTCTTTTGCTTGTATAGCTATAAGTCGTCTATACTGCTCAAACTTAAATTTATCCTTATGAAAGCTGTAAAGAAAATCGTAAGGAAGTGTTGTTGCAAGAAAATCATCTTTCGTGAATGAATGAATTTTATTTATCGGATCAATTATGTTAATGTTATCCGCCGCTTCAATTTCTTTCTCCATTTTCAACCTCCTCATTTATAAATTTTGATTTCAATGCACAAATCAATGCATCTGCATTGAAGTTCTCTGGGATGCCGTCAAACGGCTCATTTCCGTATAAAAGCCATTTATCAAGCAATCTTTCCACAAACGTTAAATCGTGCGATACAGCTTGATTTAAGGGCATTTCTCGCAGTTCTTTAAAGTAATCAATAAGTTTAAAATAATTGTTCCTGCGTTTGATTTGCAATTGCTCATGTTTAAGCTGTTTTCTTGCAGTTTCAACAGCTTCCTTTGAGCGCCTCATATCAGTCTTGATTGACTTTTCAAATAATCCAAGTGAGTAGTCCTCATCAAGCCGTTTCATAGCTTCAAAGTAACTGATATTCAGAGCCTTAGAAACGAGATTTATAATATTCCCACCTGTTCCGCAGCCGAAACAGTAAAAGGATTTATTATTGCGAAATAGCTTGAAAGAGGGCGTTTTTTCGCCGTGAAAAGGACATTTGCAAAAGCCTTTACGGTCAAATGTTCCGCCAATAAATCGGTTAAAAACGTCAAGTATATCAAGTTCGGAACTCATTATTTTTTCTTGAATTTCGGAATAATAAATATTCATCAGATGTCGTACTTTTCAGCAAGCGCTTTAACTGACTGCTCAAACTGCTTACCATTTAAATTTTGTTCATATAGCTTTTTCTTTTCCTGTTCAAAAGCACGCAATCTGCTTTCATACGTTGATTTCTTCATTTTCAAGCCTTTCTTTTAATTCTCTGTACAGCAATTCCTTGATTAATTTTCCTGTTGTTTTCGGCTTGCAGAATATAATCTGACAATTATATCTTGCAAGCCACGCCGTCAGACTTGCAACGAGAGCAGACGGCGACATCCTGCTTCTGTAATCACCGTCATAGGCGTTTTCCCAAGTTGCGTTTTCTACGAGTAAATACACCTTTGCACCTGCTTGTTTCGCTCTCTCAAATTCCCTTGTGAAGCGTTTGCGCTGTTGGCAATAACAATTACATATTTCATCAAAAGACATCTTACGCTCAACGCAAACAGTTTTTTCGAGGCTGTATTCACCGCCGCTCGGCAGTGTACAGCAAATACTATAATCACCGAAATCAAGTTTTCTGCGTTCGGAAGGAACACCCATACTTTTTAGCCTCATTTTATAGGCAAATGTAGGCTGTTCCCTCGTATCAACAAGGATTTTCATTGTTTCAAGACACTGCTTTACTTCATATCCTGTCAATTTTAGACCTCTTAATTAAAAGGCAAATCATCATCAAGCGGCATATCGGCAAAATTATCGTTTTGATTAATATTAGCCGCAGAATTGTTGAGTGGCTTGTCTTTCGGAGTTTTAAATTTACCCTCTCTGATATCATCTGCCGGAATAAACATAAATGGTTTTGTTTTCCAACCTGTTTTACCCTCATACTCCCATTCTTCGTTTCTGACAAGTACACCTACAATCTTGCCCTTTAGCAGCTTTTCATTCCAATCCCAGTGATAACCTGGGTTGCTATCTTCAATAGAATTTGTAAAACTTTTAAATGTTGTTGCTTTCCATTCTTCTCCAGGTACGTCAGTAGGAGAATTCAGCCTTATTACTCCTGTCCATTTCTGATTGTCATAGCCTTCCTGTGCTTTGTAATCATTATTATAAAAGCCTGCGTAATTGCCTTCTATAATGTCAAACCCAACTTCGAGTTTTTTGAAAGGTCCGTTGTTACTCTGGTATGTAACTTCTTTTGCGCCGATAATTCGGCAGACATATCCTCCGACAGGCAATTGCTCTCTTGCTGATTTTGCTTTCACATTATTCCAGTTATTTATAGGTTGCATTTTATTCTTCCTTTCATTAATAATCTTCAAGTGCTTTAAGCACCAACATTACATCGTTTTCTACTGTATCGGTTTCAAATGCTCCCATCGGGGTTTTAGCGGTTGAATTATTACTGTGAGTTTCGAGTATATATTTCCCATCAATACATTTTGCAAGCAAAACCGACGTCAATTTGCTTTCAAGACAGATTTTATCGAGCTTTTTACCGTTAGTCTTGATACGTGTAAACATATAACCGCTCTCGTCACGCTCTGTCTGTGAATGAGCAAGAAATATAACTGTTAAATCATCTCTCATTTTGTTTGAGTTGTTGACAATATCAAAAACCGATGAAGCAAGGTCAACCCATTTGTCATAGCCTTTTTCCTTTGACCTGCGCATTTCATCGCCAACCATAATTCCATTGAGAGTGTCAACTACCACATAATTAAATTGGGTTTGCTCTTTATCAATCTTTGCAAGAGCATTTGCGACTTTTTCGGGTCTGTCAGTGCAGTAATAGTTACCGCTTTCTTTGCAATACTGCTTTCGCCAACCCCTCCACGACAAGCCTTTACCGTCACAATCAATATAAAAAGTTTTATTTGGGGGTAAATTTCGCATTGCGGTTGTTTTTCCGCTTCCGGATTCACCCATAATACAAACTACCTTTGACATTTCGTTCTCCTCAATCTTCTAACACTTCAATTTTAAGTGGGCAGTAATATCCGACAAATCTTGACGGATACTGTACAGGCTGTTTATTCAGCTGACACATTCGCTCGTTGCTTGATAGGTAGGGGCATTGTTTGCAGCTTATATCCGCTTTGTCTTTAAAATCAACAGGGAAATTAACTTCGATTTCCGCTTTGCCTTTGACAAACGATTTTACTCCGCTTTCAAAATCAGCCATTATCCCACTCCTTGTCTTTTATTCCGTGATATTCAACAGCACAATCCTGACTACAGAATGTATTACCGTCGTTATCTTCCGTGTATATATAATCTGCTCTGAGCCTTTCGCCACATACTGAGCATACACCCAGTATTTCAGGATCAGTAACGTTTGGACACTGTGAATTACAAGGATTAGTTCTGCATATCTCGCACATTTTAACTTTCCTCCTCTTGACAAATCGCTAAAACTTGTCTACAATTAAATTAAGATATTTTTCTATAGACCGCTTGAGAATTGCCGTTCTCAGCGGTCTTTTTCTTTGTATGAATTTGCAATGTTTAATTTCGGACACAGGCTTTTCGCTCCTTTATAATATTCTCTTGGTAACCGTTCGTAGCAATCTTTATACTTGCAATTATCTTTCCGCTCGCAAGCGTTGCAATCGCAGTACATCATTATTATCACTTCTCCAATATCTGAATTTTAGCAGTGTGTGCAGCTGATAAATACACCTTTGCATGTTTGTTGTCGCCGTGAGTTTCCTTTACCGCATTTTCAAAATCTTCTATACTGCCATCAAAGCAACCGCATTTTACTGATATACCGTTGTTTTGATTTTTATAAAATGTAGTGAAATCATCTCTGCTTCCGGCAGGACCTATTATAAATAAATCTGTAGGTCTTGATATCTCAGCATTGTCGTACACCCGAGCATTGCCGTACACCTTAGCATTGCTGTAAACTCGAGCATTGCCGTACACCTTAGCA
>DKXL01000034.1:5505-5658 GCA_002493005.1 Ruminococcaceae bacterium UBA7127 | reverse complement strand
GGTGCAAGCATATACACGCTTTGGAGAACCGTCAACAATAGCCTTAACACGCTGTACATTTGGTTTCCATGTTCTGTTTGATCTTCTGTGAGAGTGAGATACCTTGATACCGAACTTTACATCCTTACCGCAGAATTCACATTTTGCCATGCG
>DKXL01000034.1:2473-5179 GCA_002493005.1 Ruminococcaceae bacterium UBA7127 | reverse complement strand
TGCCATGCGTCTGCACCTCCTTAAAATAAGAAAAATCTATATCTAACTTTGTTATAATAACAGAAAATCGAAAAAAATGCAAGTGTTTTTTCAAAATTTCTTAACTTGTTTTTTTGTACGCTTTATTATATAATATAAGATAAGTATATTTAACGGCACAAATATACGTTTTAGCATAATTTTGATAAATGATTTTTATTCTATGCTAAACTTCGTTGTTATGATTTTATCTCTGCATAAGTTTGTCGCAGTTTACAAAACTGCTGTGCTATGCAGTAAGATAACTTGTATAATCAATTACAGTTTCTCAATGGAACTTTATTAAAAATTTGGAGGATAATATGCTGTCACTTTTACTTAGCGGAAACTTTACTTTAGATGAAGTTATTGCGCGAATTCTTGCAGTTTTGCTTATTGTGTTTTTGATATTGCCGTTTCACGAGTGGGCACACGCTTTTACAGCGTCATTGCTTGGTGACAAGTCGGTTAAATATCGTGGCAGACTTTCAATCAATCCTTTGAGCCATATTGATCCGATAGGTGCACTGTGTCTGTTGTTGTTTGGATTTGGATGGGCTAAGCCCGTGCCGATAGACCCAAGAAACTTTAAAAATCCAAAGCTTGGTATGGCTGTTACCGCAATTATGGGACCTGTTGCCAACCTGATTGCTGCATTGGCGGGTTTGCTTATATATCACGGTATTTGGGCTTTTGCGCCGACATTCTTTTTTGAGGGATTTGGCAGATTCTTTTTAGAATTCCTTTCTTACTACATTTCCTGCAACATTGGTCTTGCGGTATTTAACCTTATTCCGATACCGCCGCTTGACGGTTCAAAGGTTTTGTTTTTGTTCTTGCCCGACAAGGCGGTTAATTTTTGCTACAGATATCAGCAGATATTTTTTATAGTATTGTTTGTAGGCTTGTATGTGGGTATACTTGACGGTGTGCTTGGATTTGCAACAAACGGACTGTTTGGCGCTCTCGACCGGCTGGCAAGTCTGCCGTTCTCTGTATTTATGAGATGATGTTTTAGGAGGGCAACTTATGGAAACTCATTTGCAATATAAGCTGCCCGTATTTGAAGGGCCGCTTGACTTGCTTTTAAGCTTGATTTCAAAAAATAAAATAGATATTTATGACATCAGCATAACAGATTTGCTTGAACAATATATGGAGCAAATCAACCGTATGCAGGAAAATCAAATGGACATCGCGTCAGAATTTTTGACAATGGCGTCAAGACTTGTCTATATTAAGTCTGTAATGCTATTGCCAAAGTATGAGGAAGAGGCTGAGGAGCTCAAAAAGGAGCTTTCAGGTCAGCTGCTTGAATATGCAGTTTGCCGTGAAATGGCGGCGAAGCTTGGTAATGTGTATGATTTTGATACTTTTTACAGAGATGCATCTCCTGTTGAGTTTGACCTGACATACAACCGAATACATCCGAGCATTGATATTGCAAATGCATATGTGAGCGCAGTCGGCAGGGGTAAACGCAAGCTGCCGCCGCCCGAAAACGCCTTTTCGGGAATTGTGTCGCACAAAATCGTGTCGGTAAACAGCAAGATTATTCATTTGATGCGTCGTTTGTGGCATGGAAAACGGCTTGAATATCACGAGATTTTTGAGGTGTGCGATGGCAAGAGTGACTTGGTTGCAACTTTTTTGGCAACCCTTGAGCTTGTCAAAGGTAAACGCATACGCATTGACGGCACGGGAGAGAACGCGGTAGTATATATGTTAGACAAGGATAAAGGAGGGGTGCAGTAATGGACAACATTAATATTTCAGCCGCTATCGAGGCGATTTTATTCTCAAACGGTGCGTCGGTAGAGATATCAAGAATTGCTCAGGCGCTTGAAATCACAGAAAAACAGGTTGAACAGCATATTTCTGCACTCATTGATGATTATACAAATGCGGATAGGGGAATAACAATTATACAGCTTGGAAGTGCATATCAGATGGTTGCCTGCAAGGATTATGCACCGCAGATACGCACTGTAATGGATTTGCGCCGCAACACGCCTTTGTCGCAGGCGGCGCTTGAGGTGCTTGCAGTGGTTGCATATAATCAGCCTGTAACAAAAGCTTTTGTTGAGCAGGTGAGAGGTGTTGATTGCAGCGGCGTGCTCGGCAGTCTTACTTCAAAGGACCTTGTTGAGGAAAAGGGCAGATTGGAATTGCCCGGCAGACCGTTGCTTTACGGTACGACCGAGAATTTTTTGCGTTGCTTTAATATTTCAAGCCTTGACGAGTTGCCGCCTTTGCCTGAAAGCGATGACGACAAGTCAGAGGAGCAAAGCAATGAGGACAAGCCTCAGCAGCTTGATATTTTGGCTGAACAGCCGACTGACGAAGAGTAGAGAATAAGGGGGAATACCCTTGCTTTGGATATATATATTGCTTGGCTTAATTTTAATTGTGGCGCTTTTGATGTTAATCCCAATCAGAATTTATGTAAGCTATTATGAAGAATTTAAATGCAGGCTGTATGTGGGATTTGTGAAATTACAGATTTATCCGCCAAAGCCCAAAAAAGAAAAGCCCAAGAAAAAATCAAAGAAAGCCGAACCAAAAAAGGAAGAACCGAAAAAAGAAAAGCAAAGTCTTGTAAAAGAAAAAGGCATTGTATTTGTACTTGAACTTGTAAAAAAAATTGCAGATTTAGCAACTACAGTATTAAAAGACTTTTTTAAGCAC
>DKXL01000034.1:1813-2164 GCA_002493005.1 Ruminococcaceae bacterium UBA7127 | reverse complement strand
AGACTTTTTTAAGCACATACTAATCAAAAAGCTTGAGCTTAGCATAAAGATTGCAGGCAGTGATGCCGCAGACACCGCAATAAAGTACGGAAAATGCTGTTCGGCTGTGTATCCTGCTGTCAGCATTATTGCAAGCACGTTAAACTGCCCTAAGTATGGTGTGGATATTTTGCCTGACTTTAATGAAAATGCAAAGTCTGACATTATACTTGATTTTATGGCAAAAGTGTTTGTGTTCAGGCTTGTAACTCTTGTGATTAAGCATGGCTTTAAAGCATTAAGATTGTTATCAGAATTAGTGAGAAACCCTAATTAGAATAAATTAACATAAAGACTAACTATTAAAAGTCA
>DKXL01000034.1:1064-1513 GCA_002493005.1 Ruminococcaceae bacterium UBA7127 | reverse complement strand
CTAACTATTAAAAGTCAAGTTCCAAAAGTAAAAAAGTTGTGAATTGAAAGACGGTTAAAAAAGAGTATAGCAAAGCTGACGTCAGTGACGCCTTAGTTAAAAATAGAATGAATTATGCTGAATATGGTTGTCCGGATTTTTGCATAGCAAAGATAAGACGAACTAATTTCTTGGCAGCATGAGAGATAGCAACGTTGTAGTGTTTGCCCTCAGAACGCTTTTTAGCAAGATAATCAGCAAATGAAGGACACCAATTGCAAACAAATTTTGTTGCATTGAAGAGTGCATAACGCAGATAGCGAGAACCACGCTTTTCCATATGTGCGTAACAATTATTGAGTTTGCCTGATTGATATGTAGATGGCGAAAGTCCTGCAAAAGCTAAGATTTTGTCAGGTGAAGTAAAATTGTTGAAATCTCCAATTTCAGCAATAATCATTGCACCCATA
>DKXL01000034.1:507-779 GCA_002493005.1 Ruminococcaceae bacterium UBA7127 | reverse complement strand
AGCAATAATCATTGCACCCATACGAAGACTAATGCCTGGAATTGTTGTAATAGGAGAATCGATCTTTTCCATAATAGATTGAATTTCTGATTCGATTTCAGCAATCTCATTGTTAAACTCTTTGATGAGTTTGATAGTGTGCTTGAGTTCCAATGCCTTAGCAGGCATATATGTACCGATAGAGTTTCTTGCAGTTTCACGAATTTGAATGGCTTTTTCTCTACCATAATGTCCTTTAGAAGCAGTATAAAGCAAGTTTGTAAGACGTGTGA
>DKXL01000034.1:0-181 GCA_002493005.1 Ruminococcaceae bacterium UBA7127 | reverse complement strand
ATGAACTTCGGCAATATGTTTAGCACTGGGTAATTCACTAAGTAAAGCATAAGCAGAGGCTATATGCAAGGTTGGGAGTAGCTTTTCTAATTCAGGGAACAGGATATTAACAAGTCTTGAAACAGAAGTTCTTAGTTTAGCTCTTTGAGAAACTTTCTCAAATCTGTATCTTGTTAGTGAC
>DKXL01000026.1 GCA_002493005.1 Ruminococcaceae bacterium UBA7127 | reverse complement strand
GCAAACCGATAGACGGTTAGCCCCAAGATAAATGATTTAAAGGAATAAACCGTTCAACTTTGGAGAGTGGCGGTTTATTTCTTTTTTATTGCAATGACAGTATAAAGAATAATTGCTAAAGCTACTATTATGTACTCCATTGGCAACACCCCCTTTAACAGGGGCAAGACTTAACCGCCTACCGTTTAGGCTCACCTTATCCGACAAAATTATAACATAACAATTTTTAAAATACAATATCTTAAAATTAAATACAATTTATATCAAAGGGAAACAACAAAATTTGCTGTTTCCCTTATTTTTTTGCTTTTTAGCAGTGTAATGCAAGCTCTTTTTCGTCTTTTGCGTTGTATTTCTGAGAGCCGAACAACTCACGGATTTCATCAAGCGTTAGTTCTCGCTTGCTTTTCTTTTTGTATGGCTCGGTGTGATAATACCAAGCTTGTTTTTTATGAGCATAGCGGAATTTTAAATCTTTTAAAATTTCTTTATGTTCCTTAGTGTTTCCTGATACCCATATCCAAGAACCGCATATTTCGACCTCTATGTCCTGTAGGCTTGTAAGCACATTGATTATATTGATAAATTCTTGTGGGGTTTCTGTTGTTTCTTTGGTGTAGGTTTCGCCTTTAGAATTGGTATGTATATTCTTTAAGCGTTCCCACATTATTTCATAATCGTTTTGCATAATCTTAAATTCTTCTGTATCACCTCCGAGGTCGGGGTGAAGCTGTTTTGCTAATGTTCTGTATTCTTTTTTGAGTTCTTCGGCTGTTTTGCAGTTAGTAAAGTATTTCATTTTGCTTGCTCCTTTGAAATTAAATTTAATATTCGGTAATTCCGAGTTGGTGGGCTTTAAAAAGTCCGATATTAAGTTATCACGCTATTTTTGCTCTCCTTTCTGTATTTTGGAATATTCGTTTAAATCGTCGTCGTATGGGCTATGGCTCATAAAAAGCGTAGGAAGCATTGGAAAGTCAAGTAGCAAGTAAAACGATACGCCGTCAGGGCAATACTTTACTTTACAATAGCGACCGTAGCAAAATATGAGCTAAAGCCTGCGTGACGATTTGAATATTCAGAACAGAAACTAAGCTGAGCGTGATAATGCCAAAATATCGGACATAAAAATAAAACGCTGTGAAGTCACAGCGTAAACCTTATAAACTTATATATAACAAACCGCAGAGAGTAGTCTTGTTGAGATTATCCTCTGCGGTTTCTTTATTATTAGTTATTTTCTTTTGCTTGCAGTTCTTCAAGAACGGAGATTAACACATCTATTTCTTCGGGGTGGAGAGCTGATTGATACATCATATTAAAGTCATAGTACATTTCTCCGTCATCTTTATCTTCATATTCATATAAGCAAATATTTTCTTCATAAAAGAATTCATTTTCCTTTATCATATCCTCAAAATTTTTATCTTCTAAGCTTATATATTCCTTTATTTTATCTCTAATTGCTTCCGTGGTATCTCTTGATGTTTTTGTTTGGTAATTATCTTGAAATTCCTTATTTTTACCTTGTTCTAATGCTAACTTCCAATTACCATATATTTTTCCCGTACCACAATTATTAGAGTATTACGGCATTGAGCTTCGTCCATATTTTAATTGGTACAAGGCTATGAGATACAGACCGTGTCAGCAATATGTACTTTACGATATGAGAACCAATGAGATTGTAGGTTATGAGCAAGGTTACACATTCGAGGAGCTTCGCAGTATTTTAGCCCCTTTAGATTTTCCGCTTCACGATGAAGAATTGACTAAGGAATTAAGAAAGCAAAAAAACAAGGAAAAGCAAAAATCAACACGCAACAAAAACGCTGAACGCTTCCTTGAAATCGTAAAACAAATTGAAAAGGAGCAATAACGATGGCTACTCCTAACAATCCCGAAAAAGTACCAATTTCTCAAAAACTAAATTTAACAATCCGTGAAGCGGCTGAATATTCCAATATCGGCATAAATCACATTTCAAGAATGCTGAATAACCCCTATTGCCCATTTGTTTTGTTCAATGGCAACCGAAAACTTGTAAAGCGTAAAGAATTTGAAGAATATCTATCAAAGAGCCTGACAGTTTGATTTTTCTATATCTATTTTATAAATACACATTGAGATTTGCTATCTATTGTGCTATAATATTGAATTGTATTAGGCTCTTTTCATTTTCTGTGAAAGGAGATTATACAATGGCTAAAAATTTAAAAGGCAAAGAACTCGGCAAAGGTATAAGTCAAAGAAAAGATGGAAGATATTCTGCTCGTTTCGTTTCTTCAAGTGGTAAAAGAATTGAAAAATACTTTGATACTCCAAACGAAGCTCGCCAATGGTTAGAAGATACAAGATATGAAGAACGCCACGGCATTACATCTACAACTACTGATTTATCCGAAATCATTACAGTTGATATGTGGTTTAATGAATGGTGGGAAAATATCATCTTTGACCTTGCCCCTAATACTCGCCGAAATTATGAAGAGCGTTATAAAAGAAATGTTCAGCCTATTATCGGTAATATGAACATTACTGATGTTAAGCCAATGCACTGCAAAAAAGTTCTTAAACAAATGGACAAAAAATATGCAGGCTCTACTATCAAACAAACCTACATAACTATGGGTACAATGTTCAAAGCGGCTTTAATGAACGATATAATTAAAAAACACCCTATGAACGGCGTACGGTATTCAAAGCCTATTCGTGCGGTTGATGACATTAACTTCTTAACAGTCGAGGAACAAAAGATTTTCCTTGACACAGCAAAATCATCACACAACTATAGACAATATGCACTTATATTGGAAACAGGACTTCGCACAGGTGAGCTTATCGGTTTGACTTGGGACAACATTGATTGGAAAAATCGGACATTATCAGTTATTAAAACGCTTGAATTTCGGTATAGTCAAAAATATTGGAGAGCAGGACCGCCTAAAACACAGACAAGCTACCGCACTATTCCATTAACTGACCGTGCGTATAACATTTTAAAAGAACTATACGAGGAACGCACAACACGGAAAGAAGCTGATTTGCTTAACCAAACTTTGGAATATACCGACAGAAAAACAGGAAGAGCCGCCAAATTAGTAATGAGAGATTTGGTATTTATTAACTGGCGAACAGGTGAGCCTACTAAAAATTCATCTTATGATACTCACCTATACAAGCTGTGTGACACGGCAGGAATAAAACGATTTTGTATGCACACATTACGCCACACTTTTGCTACTCGTGCAATCGAGTATGGAGTACAGCCTAAATGTTTGCAAAAGCTGTTAGGACATTCCTCTATAAAAACAACTATGGATAGATATGTTCATGTGTCAACTGATTCTCTTAATAACGCCGTTCAAACTTTTGAGAGGGCTTCAAGTCAAATAGCCTGAAATGGCGTAAAATGGCGTAAAATCAAATCTTAAATGCTTAAAAAAGCCGATAAATTAAGGAGATTGATATAAAATGAAATTAGGTATCGTAGGTTTGCCGAACGTAGGCAAAAGTACACTTTTTAATGCAATTACAAATGCAGGAGCTCAAAGCGCAAACTATCCGTTTTGCACAATAGAACCAAACGTAGGAGTTGTTGCAGTGCCTGACAAAAGGCTTGACAAACTTGCAGAAATGTATAACCCTGACAAATATACACCGGCTTCAATCGAATTTGTCGATATTGCAGGTCTTGTTAAAGGTGCCTCAAAGGGTGAAGGACTGGGCAACAAGTTTCTTTCAAACATTCGCGAGTGCGACGCCATTGTTCACGTTGTTCGCTGTTTTGAAAATGATGACATTATTCATGTTGAGGGCAACATCAATCCTGCCCGTGACATCGAAACAATAAATCTTGAGTTGATTTTGTCTGATGTTGAAATGCTTGAACGCAGAATTGACAAAACAAAGAAAATGCTCAAGGGTGACAAAAAATATCAAAAGGACATCGACTTGTTTGAACGTGTTATGTCGGCTCTTGAAGAAGGCAAACCCGCAAGAAGCGTAGAGTGTGATGACGATGAAAAGGCAATACTTGCTGAGGTTGCACTGTTAACAAACAAACCTGTAATTTATGCCGCCAATATGAGCGACTCGGATTTTTCAAACGGTATTGACTCCAATGAGGGCTACAAGGCGGTTCAGAAGATTGCCGCTGAGGAAAACGCAGGTGTTTTGCCGATTTGCGCTCAGATTGAAGAAGAAATCGTTGAGATGGATAAAGAAGAAAAGGAAATGTTCCTTGCTGATATGAACCTTGAAGAAAGTGGCCTTGACCGTCTTATCAAGGAGTGCTACGCACTGCTCGGTCTTATATCATATCTGACAGCAGGCAAGCCCGAAGTAAGGGCATGGACAATCAAAAAAGGTACAAAAGCTCCGCAGGCAGCAGGCAAAATCCACTCTGATTTTGAGCGCGGATTTATAAGAGCCGAGGTTATCGCTTATGACGACCTGATTGAATGCGGAAGTATGACAGCCGCAAAGGAAAAAGGACTTGTACGCAGTGAGGGCAAGGAGTACGTTATGAAAGACGGCGACGTTGTTCTGTTTAGATTTAACGTGTAAGCAAAAAAATATTTAATGCATTTATGCTGATAACAGTTATAGATTACGTTATCTTATGGGGCGGATAATATCCGCCTCTTTTATTTTGCAAAGAGTTCAGATAAAATTTAAACACTGTGTTATGCCGTCGCAAATTCTAACCAAAATTAAATCAAAAATATGTAACAGATTTGCAAAAGTAAAATAGTATGTAGTGTAAACGAAAGGAGGAAAACGCAAATGTGTAACTTTTTCGGTAACGGCAACAGCTGCTGTACATGGATCATTCTTCTTATCATCGTTCTCTGCTGCTGCGGAAACAATGGCAACAGCTGTGAAAACAACGGCTGCGGCTGTGGCTGCTAATTAACTGCAGCTTTTTGCCTAGCAATTTGTACTTTAATGCTGAGGACGTTTTAATATAATACTAATACAGAAAAGTGCATTGAAAAATGTGTGCGCTTTCTGCAACAAAAGCGGCTCCCTATCGGGAGCCGCTTGACTTATAATAATCAATTTATACTAATCCTTGTTAAAAGCTATATGATTTTTAATTAGCGATTAGTATTAATACTTAAAGCTTGGAACAAGTTTAGTTATAGTAGGAAGCATACCGATTTTATCGGGTGTATGCGGCGGCAACTGCCAAAAATCGTGAGCACAATAATTGTTACCCTCAATAATAACAGGGCCGTTCTCTGTGAGCGCAACATCCCATCCCACATAGCGAACCTGCGGCACAACCATTGCCGCCTTAAGACACATATCAACAGCTTCTTTGATAAACGGCAACTGATAACCCTGAATGTGAACTTTAGTATCGGGATGCTCATTATAGACAATACCCTTTGTTGTGTCGCCCGAATGAGCAGGATATTTTATCACACCTGTTTCGGGATCAACAGGTGAAAACAGACAGTTGTTATCTATAATACTGCCGCCGCAGCCCATTTTCTGAACCAAATAAACGCAGTGCGGCACATTATTGTCGTCGATAATCGTAATAATTCTAAGACTGTTTACTGCGTTTGAATAAAGCTTGCTCAGTGCAGGATGCTGAACGATATTATCCTCAATGGTACAGAATTTTTTGTCTGTAAGATAATCGTACAGCGCTTCAAAATCCGCAAAATCGCTGATTTTCAGACGTTCACAGCCATGTCCGCATTCCAAATCCTTCATTTTGCAAAAGATATATTCTCTTGTGCTTACAAAGTCCTTTACTTCATCCTTGGTTGCCTTTTCGAGTTCAAGAAATCCTCTTCCGATATAATCCTTAAACAGCACATTAAACTCGTCCTTGTTATTGAACAGATGGTCATACTCAGGGTCGTTCATATATGTGTTAAACTTTTTGCTGATAAGACGTGTAACAAAGGTTTTGCGCTGTTCCTTGTTAAGGTTATAAAATGCAAAAATCTGATAATCATAGTAGCCTGCGCCATAGCGCTTTGCACACCAAAGCATATCAAAAAATATTGAGATACTGTTTTTACCTGATTTTTTGTGAACTGCCTTTATTACATTTTTCATCTTTCCAAAGCTTGCGTGTGCAAGAACCTTAAAAATATATCCCTTGTCTGCCATTATAACTCTCCTGCCTTATTCATAAATTCTCGGAACACGTTTTGAGATGCTGCAAACAATTTCATCAACATTAGTATTGAGCAAATCTGCCATCCACAACACACTCAGCGTTTCATCGAGCAAGGTCACGGTGTCGCCTCGCTTAACATTTTCAATCTCGGTAACATCAACCATAAACTGATCCATACATACTCTGCCGATTATCGGTGCGTCTTTGCCGTTTATCATAACCTTGCCTTTATTTGACAAATCACGGCTGTAACCGTCGGCAAAGCCAACGGGAATTGTTGCTATCTTAGTTTTTCGGGTGGTAACAAATGTTCCGCCATATCCAACCTCTGTGCCGGCGGGCACATCCTTGACCATTGCAACATAGGTATACCAACTTAGTATTTGGCGCAAATTTTCTTTGTACCACGCGTCGTTATCGTCAAGCGGTGAAAGTCCGTAGAGAATATCTCCGGCCCTTACTGCATCAAGCTGGGTTTCAGGTCTGAGTAAAATAGCAGGACTATTCGCAATGTGCTTTTGCGGAATTTTTATACCTTCCTGCTCGAGCTTTGAAATCATATCAAGATACAGCTTGAGCTGTGCTGACGCACTCTTGCCGTCAGGCTCGTCCGCCCTTGAAAAATGGGTAAAAGCGCCTGTTATCTCAAGGTTTTTCATCTCGCTTACCTGTTTGATGATTGGGACAGAGCTGTCATTTGACGGAAATCCGATTCGGCTCATTCCTGTGTCAATTTTTATATTTATTGGCTGAACAATACCACTGCGTGAGGCAATATCATTTAGCTTTTCGGCAGTTGAAAGCGAAAAAATCGTAGGCGTAAGGTTGTAGGTTACAAGCCGGTCAAGCTGTCCGTCACAGGTATCGCCAAGCAAAAGGATTGGTTCGGTTGCGCCTACATTTCGAAGTGACGCCCCCTCCTCCCATACTGCAACTGCGTAACTTTCTACTCCGCATTTTTTGAGCGTCGGATACAACCCCTTTTCGCCGTGTCCATAGCCATCTCCTTTGAGAACTGCCATAATTTCTACGTCTTTTCCAAGTCGGCTGCGTATGTTTTTAACATTTTCTTCAAGCAAACTGAGGTTGATTACTGCCTCGGTGCGCTGTGTCAGTCTTCTCATTTTGACCTCATCTTCGTAGTTTTGATTAATGCACAAGTTGCATATCTGAATTAACTTATATATTCTATCACATATTTTATTTTTTTACAACATTCTTATATCAACACGTCGGCATCATTGTCAAAAGCATTGTTTTGCCAAATAATAACAGATATTTTAATGATATGACAATTCACGGTATTTTACTCCGTTATTTCAATCAGATTATTTTCAAAGCCCGATATACAGCTTTCGTAATATCCATCGCCTGTTACCCTCGGCCCGTTTATTACGCAATATCCGTCAGCTTTGAGCCGAGAAGTAAGCCTGTCAACTCTCTCTCTGCTTCCAACACTTAAGGCAAGGTGCGCATATCCTGTTTTAAGCAAAGACTTTTCACCATCAGAAAGGTTCGGCTTTGTCATAATCTCAAGCCTTGCGCCTTTATCAAAAGACAGAAAATACGATTTAAAATCAGTCTTAGTATTATGATACTTTTCATTTGATTTAGCGCCAAAATATTGTTCAAAAAATTCTTTGGCTCCCTCAAGGTCATTTACATACATTGCAATATGTTCAATTCTAATTTCAGCCATATGTTTCTCAAGCGTCCTTTTCAAAAACTACTTTTTTAGTTATGGTAAGTAACAATATGATATCACAAAAAATGTTAAAATACAATGTTAGTAAATTGCCCGTTAAGGGCGGTGTGACGGCGGCATCCAATTCGAGCAGACAAATTCAATTTACAAATTACAATGCGCAATTATCAATTTTGGTCGAGCAGACAGCTTAATAGTATCTACACTTCTCCGCCAGACCATTTTCGCGCATTTTCCTATAAAGTTAAAAAAGTGCTCTCCCAAACCGCAGTTTGAGAGAGCACCAAAGCTGTTAATCAAAGATTATGCATATGCTTTCCAGCCGTTGTCATAAATTTGACCTGCGCCCGGAATTGTGAGATCGCCGGTCTTGTTCTGGTCGCTTCCGTTGTTAAAGATTACATTGGTTGCGCCTGCCGGAATCTTGATTCTGTAAACATTGTTACCAACGCTTTCCATTGCTGTTCCCGGCCATGCTCCGCCAAGATCAGGCTGTGAATCGTTCCAGAAGTAGGCTGTGTTGTAGCCCTTGGCATAGATATATTCAGAAGTATCCGAACCGCCTGTTGAAGGCTGGGTTTCAGGCTCTCCTCCAATATATGTACCGCAGCCGCCTGCGTTCTCAAAGATTTCAACAAGATAGCTCTGAATACAAGTTGCATCCTTAATGCTGATTGTCTTGTCACCATCAACATCTGCAGCTATAAGTGCATCACCCGTAAGCATTTTCATATCCGCAACATGCATCTGAATATTTGTTGCGTCACTGATTGAAATCTTACCGTCAAGGTTTACATCACCAATAAGAATTTTGTTAACCGGCAACGGTGTTGTTGGTTGTGTTGATTGTGTCGGCTGTGTCGGTTGTGTTGTTGCCTGTGTTGGCTGTGTTGGTTGTGTTGTGGGATTAGAATAGCCTTCTTCGATTGGGTAATCAACAGTTTTGCTCTCTTTAGTGAAAGTAAATGTTGAAGTGTTAGTAGTCGAACCATTGGTTGCAGTAAGAGTAATATCATACTTTGTACCAAATGCGTCGCCTTCGCCGATTGTAAATGCTGTATCCTCTGTAAAAGTCACAGGAGCAGCACCATTGATGCTGTATGTACCTGATGTTGCGTTGTTAAGACCAACTGTGATTTTTGCACTTTCAGCAGCAAAATTCTCTCTTGGAGCTTCAATTGTATTTCTTGGAACAGCAGTTGTGTTGTAGATTACGGCAATGCCGTCCTCGTTTGTAATGTTACCCTTCAAAGTTCCGCCTGAAACAGTAAATGTATTGCCTGTTACCTGATCAATATAGCTGCCGTTTGCCATCTTGCCGCCAAGGCTAAGATTTACTGCGCAAGGACCCTTTGAGCTTACAAGAACAACGCCGTTGTTGCCTCTTACATTGTAGAAGAGTGTATCATTCTGGCATCCCAGGCTTTCGCTCTTGCCGATAAATGCATTTCTAAAGCGGTTAACCTCTGCAACACAAGGATCCATCCATGTAAGAGTACCAACCTCACCCATCTGGGTTTGTCTAAGCTCTTCCTTGAGCTTTACAGGGTCTTTTCTTGCCTCATAGCCGTTTTGGTCATCAATGAGTCTTTCGTATGAATAGAAAGGTCTTGCAAAATAAAGACCTGTTGAATCTTTTCTTGATGCTACAACCGCCCAAGCCTTGTTAATGGTTGAATCGTTGCAGTCATATGATGAGCCGCCGCCCATATATGTATCATGTGATTCAGCCCAAAGAACAACCTTGTTGCCCTGTCCGTGAGCATAACCGCAGTAGCCTGAGTTTGCGGCACTGCCGGCTTGTCCGTACTTAAAGCTGTTGCGGATGTTGTCGCCTGTTGAGTTGTCAGTTAATGACATCTTGCTAAGGTAGTAGTTTTCAGCAGCTGTACTGTCAATTCTGTTAAGAACCTCACCATAATAGTACGGAGTAAAATTCTTGGTGCTCTTTGCATAGCTTGTTGCACCGTCAAGCACTACATCCCAAAAGTCACTTCTGTATGCAGCCTCGTCAGCAGGAGTTTCGATATGCTTTGCAGCATCAAAACGGAAACCGTCTGCACCGTTATCAATACATTCCTTAAGAAGATTTAGAATCATATTCTGAACCTTTTTGTCGCCTGTATTAAGGTCAGGCATACCCATATTGCCCTGTGTAACATCAAAACGGCCGTCACTGGAATGTACCCAGCTTGTGCTGATGTGCCAGTATGATGAATCAGTAAGCATATCAGGATTCCAGAACTTTCCGACCTGAGGCGAAATATCACTCATAACTGTTTCAACATCACCGATTTTCCAGCCCTGAATGTTACCCATATGGTTTGCAACGATATCAACAATTACTTTGATTCCGTACTTTTCAGCCTCGTCACACATTGATTTGAATTCATCCTTTGTACCAAACCATGTATAACCATTGTTACAGATGCTCTCAGTAACAGGCTGATAAACCTTCCACCACTGACCCGAGTTACCGCCGGTGCCGTCAGGAATACCTACATCACCATATGCAACACCCTCCCAATAATAGTCCTTGGGCTGTGTTACAGGAGATGTCTGCACCGCTGTGTAGCCTGCCTGTGCAATTTGCGGCAGGTATTTTTTAATATTATTGTATGACCAGTTCCAACAATGCAGAATAACTCCCTGCTGAACGTTATCAGCAAGACCGTAATCAGCAGAAACCGAATCTTGTGTTGCTTGCGCCGCAGTATTATCGGCACCAACAGTTGCTGCCTGCGAGCTGAATCCACCGATAGCAAGGCAGGACAGAAGCATACATACACTAAGTATTATGCTTATGACTTTTTTGTTCAAATTTCTCACTCCTAAAATATATTGCGATAAATTGCTGTTTACTAAAACAATTCAAAGTCCGCTAAGTATATGATAGCAAAGAAACAAAGTATTTACAATTAGCTTTTTACCTAATAAAATAAATTGTTTTTTAGTTAATTTCACTTTTCATGGCTATATCCGATAAAAAGCAAACTTTAACAAAAATAATTATTGTCTGCTAAACCTCAACGCCTTCTTGCAAGGCAATCATGCAAAGGCAATGACAAATACACACACAAATCGCCTAAAATTATCTTTTTTGTCTGTTATAAGTATTATACTAATTCCTAATAAAAATTATTGTCTATAAAGCAAAACAGGAACAAGCATACCTGTTCCTGTTTCGATGTTTTTCTATTTAATTATACCAAAATATAATCGACAAGAAATATTATGGCTGAACCTCCCAAGGAGTTACATTGCCACCATTGTTATAGAATGCGTATACCGACTTATCAGACCATGTGTAATCATTGGTCTGATCACCGCCATTGTTAAAAATCAAATAACCGGCATCTGACGGAACTTCCAATGTATAGATTGTTTCACCGTACTCGTTCTGACTTTCTGCTGTCATAGCAACACCGGGCCAATCTGTCATAAGATTGTTATCAGCCCAATAATAGCAGTTAGCGCTACTCCATGTGCTGGAGAAATAAATCTTAATTGTATCGCCAACCGGCTGTGTAGGTTCGGTTGGATCAGTCGGCTGAGTCGGCTGAGTTGGTTGAGTTGTAGGCTGTGTTGGTTGTGTTGTAGGTTGTGTCGGCTGTGTTGTTGGCTCCTCACCTATGTATGTACCACAGTTGCCTGCATTCTCAAAAAGTTCAACAAGATAGCACTGAATACAAGTTGCGTCCTTAACGCTGATTGTCTTGTCACCATCAACATCTGCTGCAATAGCCATTTTGCCTGTGAGCACCTTCATCTCTGAAACGTGCATCTGAATTTCAGTTACATCGCTGATTGAAATTTTGCCGTCAAGATTTACATCACCGATTAAAACTCTCTCAATCGGCTGAGTTGTCGGCTGTGTTGCTTGAGTCGGCTGTGTTGGCTGTGTTGCTTGAGTCGGCTGTGTTGGCTGTGTTGTTGGCTGTACAGGAGTGTACTCAGTCCAGCTGTGGTTAGCCTTCATAATCATATTTTTGCCGCCGAGCAACACACCATCTGCGCCATCCGCAGGATAACGATTAGTAGTTGCGGATTGACTTTCAGTAAAGATAACCATACCGTTTGCAAGGTTTTCGGGAACTTCAAGCTCATAAATGTTATTAGCACCCTTTTTCATTGCCTCTCCCGGCCAAGCTGCATTCTCTACAACAGAACCGTTGCTCTCATCATAAATGTATGCATAAACTGATGACCAGTTGTATGATGAATTATCAAAGTAAACAGTCTGAACAGCACTTGGATCAACCTTTGTGTATGTGTAAGATACAGCGTCTGAAGTCTCTGAACCGTTAGAAGCCTTTACAGATACAGTAGTCTTTGTACCATAAGCTACACCTGAGCCGATTGTGATTGTCTGACCGTTTGTAAAGCTTTTGTATGCACCGCCGTCAATTGAATACTGACCGCTTGTTGCATTGCTGCTATAGTTAAGTGTAAGAGTAAGTGTGTCTGTCTTGTATGTAGAAGAGCCCGGAGTTACTGATGCAGAAGGACCTGCAGGCTTTGCGTTGTAAACAACAGCTACACCTGTTGAACCGACTGTACCTGAAATTTTGCCGCCTGATACTGTAAATTTGCTGCCTGATACCTGATCGGTATATGTGCCGTCCTGCATCTTGTGAGCAGTAAGACTTACAGAACCGCCGCCGCTAAGCTTTGAAATTACAACGCCTGTTGTACCACGCTCGTTGTAAGCAACGTCGCCGCTTGATGAAAGGTATTCGCCCTGACCGTCAAAGTAGTTCTTGAACTTGTTAACCTCTGCAACTGCATCTGACTTCCAAGATGTATCTGAACTTGCAGCGCCCATGCTTGCATTTGGTCTTGCAAAGTAGAGTGCTGTTGAATTTGCTCTTGAGCCTACAATCGCCCAAGCCTTTACTACTGTAGAGCTTGAAACGCCTGATGTGTTTTTAAGTCCGGCTGTGCCTGACTCACCCATATATGTATCGTGTGACTCAACCCACAATACGCTCTTGTCTGCGCCTGCACCCTTGCTGTAATTTGAACTTGCAAGTCCTGACGCATTATTGCTGTTTGCACTTACAAGTGTGCAGTCACCTGAATAGTTGTCAGTAATATTTATATATTTTGTGTAGTTACTGATAGATGTTCCGGCACCGTTGAGGATTTCACCGTAAAAATAGAGCGGACCGCTTGCAGCTGAATTAGCTCCGTTAATAATTGTCGGCCAGAACTGGCTGCCGTAGCTACCGTCTGTAGGAAGCTCAATGTGCTTTGCTGCGTCAAAACGGAAACCGTCAACACCAAGCCCAACAAGCTCAACAAGCAAATTCTTAAAACGCTGCTGAATGTAGCTGTTGCCTGTGTTAAGGTCAGGCTGACCGATTGAGCCCTGTGTCATATTATAACGGTTATTATCGTCGTTTGCCCAAGTACCGTTTAAATGCCAGTAGCTTGAGTTGTTCTTGATTTCTGATTCAACACCTGAGTTGATGTTCCCTGTGTGGTTACCGCTGCCATCAACATCAGCCATATGGTTAGCTACGATATCAACGATTACCTTGATTCCGTACTTTTCAGCTTCCTGACACATTGACTTAAGCTCTGCCTTTGTGCCAAGCCATGTGTTGCCGTCAGCAACTGAGATTGAAACAGGCTGATAAAGCTTCCACCACTGACCTTTTTGATCAGTCCAGCTTGCGCTGTAATCCTTTGGAGGAGTTACAGGAGAAGTCTGTACTGCTGTGTAACCTGCCTCTTTGATTGCAGGAAGGTTTGATTTGATTGAGTTGTAAGACCAGTTGAAGCAGTGAAGAACTGCACTACCCTGTACCGTGTCTTGTGGTTCTTGGCTGCCTGCGCCTGTTGATGATGTTGCAGCAGCTGCTACTGCGCCGCTCTCTGTTGCAGCCTGTGAAGAAAAGCTGCCGATAACAACGCATGATAACATCATGCAAAGTGCAAGCACTACGCTTGTGATTTTTTTGCTCAATTTTCTCACTCCTAAATAAAATTACCGAATTTTGTGACTTAAAATTACCAAACAAAGTACAAAACTCATAAGTTCACTTGACAAATATTAAAATTTGCCAACTTACACACTAATAATAACAAAATATGCCACCATATTCAAGAAGTGGAATTGCATAATAAAGCGATATGGTTTTTATTCATATTGCTAAACTACAGTTTTTATGGCAATTCATTGTACAAATTCACTGTGTTTTGCATATTATTGCATACATTTGTTTAATATTTTTATATATATTGCACACTGCACTTTTGCGTACTTGAAAATATTGTTAGACATTACCAAACATACTCTTAAGAAGAGCAATTTCTTGTGCATAACCGTCAATTTCATTGGGTGTTTCAAGAAAAAAGGGCAAATTACTAAGATATTTATTGTTAATTATATTTTTAAATGCCTCAAGCCCTATGGCACCTTGTCCAATCTTTTGGTGTCTGTCTTTGTGACAGCCAAGATAATTCATACTGTCATTAAGGTGAACTGCACATAGCCTTTCAATACCGATAATTTTATCAAACTCTTCAAGCACACCGTCAAGGTCTGTAACAATATCATAGCCTGCATCAAAAACATGGCAGGTATCAAGACAAACGCCGATTTTGTCGCTGAACTTCGCACCGTCAATTATCGCTCTGAGTTCTTCAAACCGACTGCCGATTTCACTACCCTTGCCTGCCATAGTTTCAAGCAAAACAGTGGTGCTCATTTCCTTAAACATTGCAGTGTTTAGTGCGTCAATTATTTGTTCAATACCCTTTTCCACTCCCTGCCCCGTGTGACTGCCCGGGTGAAAGTTGTAGAGATTTCCCGGCAGATATTCCATACGGTGCAAATCATCAGTCAGAGTGTTCAGAGCAAACTCACGGGTTTCAGCCTTAGCCGAGCACAGGTTCATAGTGTACGGCGCATGAGCAAGAATCGGCGCAAAGTTGTTTTCTTGCATAATTGAGATAAGGCCGTCTACGTCTGACTGTTCAATTTTGCGCGCCGCACCTCCGCGCGGATTGCGAGTGAAGAATTGAAAAGTATTTGCGCCGATTGAGAGCGCCTGCTCTCCAATAGCCTTAAATCCGTTGGAAATCGATAGATGTGAACCAATGTTAAGCATATTATTACCGCCCAAGTTATGATGATGTTTCGACTGCGGTCGAGTCACGAATATAAAACAACGCTGAACCCAAAAACAAATTGGATTCAGCGTCACGCTGGTCGGGATGACAAGACTTGAACTTGCGACTCCACGCCCCCCAGACGTGTGCGCTACCAAACTGCGCTACATCCCGTTGCAACGTTATTATTTTATCAAAAAGTGATTTGATTGTCAAGAAGAATTTAATCAGATATTTCCTTATGGTGTGATTCCGCTCACAATTCGAGCAGACAGCTTAAAATTATCAACACTTCTCTGCCCGACCGTTTTCGAGCAATTTCCTATAAAGCGAAAAGGCGCTGCCAAACGGCAACGCCTTAATTATCAAAGATGTTCTAATTCGTATTACTGCGAATTATTCTTCTCTCTTCTTTCTTGTGAGGAACATTACACCTGCAGCTGCGAGCATAAGGCTACCAAATACGATAAAGATTGTTGTCTCCTGACCGGACTTAACTGTGCTGGTCGTGTTATTTGTTGTGCCGCCTTGTGAAGGTGTCTTAGCATTCTTCTTGATATCTTCAGCATTTCCGCCTGTTGCCTTTGCAAGAATATCAGCAACAGCCTTAGAAATCTTGTCAGCATCCTTGTTGGCTGTAGCAGCAAGCTTATCATTAACTGCACCCATAACTTCTTCAGCTGTAAGGTTGAGTTCCTTCATAAGGTCAGCTGTAAGATCTGTCTTTGCAGGATCCTCATAATACTGAATAAGATATGTTGCCATCATTGTAACATCTGTCTGACCCTCAGGAAAAGCGTTACCAATAACCTTACCTGTTGAAGTGATTTTTCTTTCTGCACCACAGTCAGAGTTGTTTCTCCAAGAAGCCTCGATAGCTGTCTTTGCTGAATCCTCAGGGTTTTCGAGCTTGTTACCTGTGCAATAGAGTGTGTCGCCTATGCAGTTACCGCTCATAATAGCGTTGTATGTCTGCATACCTGTGTTTGCACTAAAGATTACGCAGTAGATTTTACCGTCTGACTTGCTGAATTTGTGACCTGTCTGTGAAAGGTCATAAGTAGCGATACCCTTTGAAGCATCATACTTACATTTTTCAGCCTTGCCCTGCCATGCAGGCCAATCTTTGCCTTCGGAAGTACCTGTACCGTCAGCCTTCCAAATGTGGCAGTAAATTGTCTTAATGTTGCCCCAACCGGAGCTCTTAACGTCAAAATAGATTTCGTTGCCTGCGCCAACCTCTGATGAACCTTCAGCGCCAACTTCTGAAGAACCTTCAGCGCCAACCTCTGATGAACCTTCAGCGCCAACTTCTGAAGAACCTTCAGCACCAACCTCTGATGAGCCCTCAGCAGCAACTGCTGAATCTGTGTCTACTTCTGCTGCGCTAACTGAGATAGCTGCTGAGCTAATCATCAAAGTAGCTGCAAGAAAAAGACCTGCTATTTTCTTGAACATTTTAAATCTCCTCCTAAAATTGTTCGTACTAATCCAAGATATGTTCTATCTTAGTATGACTATTATACAATAATTATAACAAAACTTCAATAGTTTTAAAATATTTGTAACTTGCTCTTTTGCACAAATTTACAAATGCTTATTTAGCTATTATCAACAATTAGAGCTCATGCAAAGCAATATATGCATAATCTTTGATTTTATTTCAGCATTGCAAATACAGTATCCTTAACTATGCCGAGAGCCTGCTCAACCTTGTCTGCATCCTTGGCGCCTGCCATTGCCATATCCAGCTTGCCGCCTCCGTTGCCGCCTGCCGCCTGAGCCACAGCCTTAACAATCTTACCTGCATTAGCACCCAGAGCAAGAGCTTCCTTGCCGCAGGTTGCCGCAAATGTTACCTTGTCGCCGTTGACCGCTGCAAATACACATACGCTCTTTGGTGCTTTTTCTCTTGCCTTTTCACACATAAGACGGAGAGCGTCCGGAGTTGCATTTTCAACAACACCTGTCGCTATTCTAACACCATTTTCCTCTGTTGTACCGCTAAATAAGTCTACAAGCTGTGCAGTTGCAAGTTTTGTGTTGAGGTCGTTTATCTCTTTTTGCTGTGCACGTATTATTGTTTCAGCCTTTTTTGCGCCCTCAACCACTGCCTTTGGATTAGAAATTTTCAGGGCTTCGCAAACTCCCATCAGCGCAGCGTTTACATTATTAATATAATTGAGTACGCCAAAGCCTGAAAGCGCCTCTATTCTTCTTACACCGGCAGCAACAGAACCCTCCTGACGGATTTTAAACAAGCCGAGGTTTGCCGTATTTGTTGCATGAGTGCCACCGCAGAATTCGATTGAAAAATCGCCCGCACTGACAACACGAACAACATCGCCGTACTTTTCACCGAACAGAGCCATTGCGCCGAGCTTTTTAGCCTCCTCAATAGGCATTTCACGAGTTTGAACAGGAATTGCTTCAAGGATTTTTTTGTTTACAAGGTTTTCAACCTCGATAAGCTCCTGTGCAGTAAGAGCCTCAAAGTGAGTAAAGTCAAAACGAAAATAATTGTCTGTAACAAGCTGACCTGCCTGCTGAACGTGGTTTCCGAGCACCTCTCTGAGTGCAGCCTGCAAAAGATGAGCCGCAGTATGATTACGCGTGATGTCATCACGGCGGTTCTTGTCAACCTTGGAGGTTACCTCGTCGCCGATACCTGCAAAGCCGCTCTTAACAGTGCAGGCATGAAGATATACTCCTGTAGGATCCTTGGTAGTGTTGTCAACGTCAGCTGTAAAGCCTTGACAGGTTATGGTACCTGTATCGCCTACCTGTCCGCCGCTTTCAGCATAAAATGGTGATTTGTCAAGCACAATAATTGCACTTTCACCTTCGCCTACGCCTGTGATGCGTTCGCCGTCCTTGACTATAGCAAGCACCTTGCCTGTGCATTCAAGGTCTGTATAACCGACAAATTCGGTATTGGTAATATCTGAAAGATCCGTAGCATCTGAAATCCAAGCGTCTGCACCTGCGTTTTTGCGTGCATCTCTTGAACGTTTTTTCTGTTCCTTGAGCAACTCATGGAAGCGGTCAACGTCAACCTTTATACCCTGCTCAGACAAAATCTCTCTAGTAAGGTCTATCGGGAATCCGTAGGTGTCGTTCAGCTTAAATGCATCCTCACCGCTGAGGGTCTTGATTTCATCATCTTCAATAATATTTTGAAGCATTCTAAAGCCCTGGTCAATAGTTTTTGCAAAGCTTTCTTCTTCAACCCTGATAACCTTTGTTATAAACTCCTGCTTTTCCTTGAGTTCAGGGTAAGCAGTAAGGTTTTCCTTAATTACAGTGTCGCAAACCTTGTAGAGGAACGGCTCTTTGTAGCCCAGCAATCTTCCGTGACGAGCAGCGCGTCTTAAAAGTCTGCGGAGCACATAACCCTTGCCCTCATTTGACGGCATTACGCCGTCGCCAATCATAAATGTGGTACTGCGGATGTGATCTGTAATAACTCTGAGTGAAATATCGCTCTTGTCGTCAGTGCCGTACTTAACACCGGTGATGCTTGAGATATGCTTCATAATGTTTTGAATTGTATCAACCAAAAACAGGTTGTCAACGCCCTGCATCACACAGGCAAGTCGCTCAAGACCCATTCCTGTATCAATGTTAGGATGGTCGAGAGGAGTGTAATTGCCCTTGCCGTCGCTCTCAAACTGAGTAAATACAAGGTTCCACACCTCAACAAATCGGTCGCACTCGCAACCAACATGACAGTCAGGCTTTCCGCAACCCTTTTCGTCACCTCTGTCAAAATAAATCTCTGAGCAAGGACCGCACGGACCTGAACCATGCTCCCAGAAGTTGTCTTCCTTGCCGAGTCTGACCATATGCGACGGGTCAACGCCGACTTCTTCTGTCCAAATCTTGAATGCCTCGTCGTCATCCTCATATATTGATACATAGAGCTTTTCGGCAGGCATCTCAAGAACCTGTGTAAAGAACTCCCAAGCCCACGCTGTAGCCTCGTGCTTAAAATAATCGCCAAATGAGAAGTTGCCGAGCATTTCAAAGAATGTGCCATGACGGGCAGTTATGCCGACACGCTCTATATCAGGTGTTCGGATACACTTTTGGCATGTTGTAACACGCTTGCGCGGAGGTGTAATCTCACCTGTAAAATACTTTTTCATAGGCGCCATACCGCTGTTGATAAGCAGCAGGCTGTTGTCGTCCTTCGGAACAAGCGAAAAACTCGGTAATCTCAGGCAACCCTTTGATTCAAAAAATGTAAGGAACTTTTCTCTCAGTTCATTAAGTCCTGTCCACTTCATATATATCTCTCCTTTTTATTACAAATCACAATTTACAATTAATAATTAACAATTTTGGTCGGGCTACCGATGCTAAGCGGTGGTACAACCTTTCTACCCGAAATTAAAAAAGTCCCATTGTATTAAAACAATGGGACAGGATAAGTTCCTGCGGTACCACCCAAATTGGCATAAAGCCCTCTTTGTTACTGATTGTTAATGATAAATCAGTATGGGTAATCGTCAGATTACGTACCTTTAACGCAGGCATACGCTGCGCTTAATCACGCAGAGCTCAGGGGCAGCATACCGAAATTTCACCTAAAAGCCTCGCACCAAACGGCTTTCTCTCTGAAAAGCTCCAAGACGGCTAATCCCATCACAGCCAAATAGAATATTTAATTCAAAAACATTATAAGACGGTTTTGTCGCCTTGTCAATAGCAAGAATCCAATTAAATACGCTTTTTTCTGATTACAGAACCTTGCGGCACAGTTGCATCGCACTTCATTGTAAGTCTTTGAGTGGGGTGAGGTGCACTCTGCACATATTCGCCCATCTCATTTTGCAGAGATATGCATTTTATATTAAACGGTATTCCGCTTGGCGGCAACACGTCAAGCGTATCCCCTACCAAAAACTTATTTCGCTGAGAAATAATCGCCGTAGTGTCGTCAATGCATTCCTCACACACTGCAACAGCATCATATTTTCGGATATATCCGCCGTTATCCGTCACCTGACCCGGCTCATGATTAAAATAAAAACCTGTGTTGTATTCACGATGACTGATTTTTTCAAGTTCTTCTCTAATCCATGGTTTTAGGGTATAAATGTCACCCTCAGCAATGTAATCGTCAAGAGCGTGTCGATATGCGTTGGTTGTAACAGCCGTATAATATGCTGATTTTGCCCTGCCCTCAATCTTAAAACTTGAAACTCCTGCCTTTACAAGCTCCGGAATATGCTCAATCATACACATATCACGTGAATTATAAAGATATGTGCCGTCGCCGGTTTCTTCAACAGGGAAGAACTGACCCTCTCGGTTTTCTTCAAAAAGGTGGTACTTCCAACGGCAAGGCTGTGCGCAATCACCGTGATTGGCATCTCTGCCTGTCATATAGCTTGAAATAAGACATCTTCCCGAGAATGAAACGCACATTGCACCGTGAACAAAGCACTCAATCTCAAGCTCCTTTGGAATTTTGGCGCGCATCTGAGCAATCTCATCAAGCGGAATTTCACGGGCAAGCACAACTCGCTTTGCGCCCATATTATACAGCACATTTGCAGTGGCATAGTTTGTAACGCCTGCCTGCGTTGATATATGCAAATCAACCTTTGGCGCATACTTTTTTGCCGCCTCCATAATACCGAGATCGGCAATAATAAGCGCGTCAACACCGCATTCCTGCGCATACGACAAAAAGTCGGGCAAATACTCCAGTTCATTGTTGTGGGGCAAAATGTTACAGGCAACATAAATCTTTGAGCCCTTTTTATGCGCAAGCTCACACGCCTGCTTTAGCTGAGCGTTGTCAAAATTTTGCGGAGCAGAGCGCATTCCGAACATCTTGCCTGCAAGAAATACCGCGTCTGCACCAAAATTAAGAGCCGAGTTAAGACATTCCATATCACCTGCCGGCGACAAAATTTCGGGTTTAGTTATCATAGCTTTCAATAATCTCCAAATTATAGTTTTGCTCATACAGCGTTTCGGCATAATATGCTTGTCCGTTACTGTCGTGGCAGAAGAAATAGTAGTTTGTGTCATACGGATTAAGTGCCGCAATTATTGCGTCCATACCGGGATTACAGATTGGTCCCGGCGGAAGTCCTACCTTGTCATAGGTATCATAACGGCTCTTGAAGTTCTTTTCGCTCTTTGGAACATCCTTGGCGCTTCTGTACGGATAGAACTTGGTTGAATCAAGACCGAGGTTTGACACACCCATATCTGAGCTTGCAGTAAGACGATTGTGCAAAATTGAAGAAATGTAGTACATATCCTCGGTGTTTGCCGCTTCAGCCTGAATAATGGAAGCAATGGTCATAATCTGATCAAGAGAATAATGAGTTTCGCTGTCCTCAACAAGTTTTTTGATAGTAGTCTTTTTGCTGTAGCCGTCAATCTTTTGCTTTTCGTTTATCTTGGTTTCATAGTTATTGAGCAGCTTATATATAATGGACGTTGGCTCTTCGTTTTTGTAGAACTCATAAGTATCGGGATAGAGATAACCCTCAAGCTTGTAGTAGCGGACGTCCTTATTGCTTATCGCCTTGATAAAGTCAAAGTCTGAATCAAAGTCATCGGAATTGCACAATTCAAGGAACTTGTCCACATCATTAAGAGCACCGTTCTTCTTGAGTGTGTTTGCAATTTCAATCACATTCTCGCCCTCGGTAAGCGTAACGGAAACAGTATCGGTTCTGTTGCCGCTGCTGAGAAGATAGTTGATTATAGCCTGATAATCCATATTTTTGCGCATTTCGTACGTGCCCTGAGTAAAGTCATCACCTGACTTTGTCATATTGGCATACATCTTAAAGTAAGACGGTTCGTCGATTATTTTGTTTGAAACAAGAATATCGGTTACTGTGTCAAGATTCGGATTTTCGGGAATATCAATCTTGACAGTTGATGAGTCAGTACGATTGATGGCAAGTAAATCGTTCATTCCCGTAATTATGTACAGCGACGCCATTGCGCCCACAATAAAAACTGAAACAATCCAAATCCATCTGAAAATTCTGCGGTTTCGCTTGTTTTTTGACTTGCGCATCCGCTTTTCTTCCTTTTTCTTCTTTTTGAGAGCATGGCGTGAGTCCCTTGCCATTTGCTCACGAACGTCCTGTCCGCTGTAAGAATTAAGCTCGGCAGACTCTGACTGCTCATATGAAGCGTCATCGTCATAATCAGACTCCTCAATATTCAATCTGAATCCTTCTGCCCTACGGCGGCGCTGTTCAGAAAGATCTGTTTCAAATTCATTATAATTGTCGAGGTTCATAAAATCATTCCTCCGCAAACACATTGTCAGTGTGGTTAATAAATTTTTCGGTTATTAATATATCAACAGGCTTGTCAAACCTGCCAATCGGCAAATTATGCTCAACACAGCGCGAGTAACATATTCCTGCGGTAATTCCGCCGAACTGCTGCAAAAACCTGTCGTAGTAGCCCTTGCCAAAACCAATCCTGTACCCGCTCAGGTCAAAACACAGTCCGGGAACAATGCACAGCCCGTCTGATAAATTTGTAACTATTTCGCATTTGTCAGGGTTAGGCTCCATCAGTGAAAATGATCCCCGCTCAAGCATAGATAACGAGGTAATATAATAAAAATCCATATCGCCGAATCTGTTTTTACACCTCGGAAGAGCAAGGCGCTTGCCGTCAGACAGCGCTTTGTCAATTATCGCTTTTGTATCAACCTCAATGGGAGATGATACAAAAGCAAATAAGGTCTTGCATTTTCGGTACTCTTCGGTATCAAGAAACATCTGTGCAAGTTTTGAATCAAGCTGTGACTTAACGTCGGGCGGACACGCAGTTCTGAGTCTTTTGTGTTTGGCTCTCAGCTGCATTTTCTGCTCGCGTACGTTTTTTAAAAGCATTGCATTTCTCCGAGAACTCTGTCGGCTTCAGCTTTTGAAAGTGCAAGCGACACAATGGCATGGCCAAATTCTACAGCACATCCTGCGCCCTTGGCTGTAACTGTTTTGCCGTCGGTTTCGGTGTGATTTGCTGTGTATTCGGCACAATCAAGTTCACTTTCAAAGCCGGGGAAGCAGGTTGCTTTTTTGCCCTTTAAAAGCCCCATATGACCCAAAATTGACGGAGCGGCACAAATTGCGGCAACAATTTTGTCATTGGCATAACAATACTGTACGCTGTCGGTTACTGTCTTTGACTTTTCAAGATTGAGCGTTCCCGGCATTCCGCCCGGCAAAATCACACCCTCAATGTTGTCAAAACTCACCATATCCGCAGTAATATCAGCCTTAACACATACTCCGTGCGAGCTTGTTACACACTCACCCGTAACGCCGACCGTCTTAACGTCAAGCTTTGCCCTGCGCATCACGTCAAGCGCCGCCAATGCCTCGGTTTCTTCAAATCCTTCTGCAAGAAAAAGATAAAACATATTCCATTTCCTTTCAGCTTAAAGTTATTCCAATATATATATCCTCAGAAATTTTAAAATTATTATCAAGTAATTTTATCATTCCGTATTTTTGTTTTTCTGACTCTGCAAGCAGTGGGTTGTCTGCTTTGCCCCAAAAAGCAAAATGCTCTGTATTTATATTTTTGAGCAACACATCCGCAAGCTCACCAAAATCTGCATATGCCGAGTAGATTACGTCTGTGCAATCATCATTGCAATCAACAATAGCCACCGTGCGCTCATTTTGCAAAAATGTCACGCCGTACGCCTTGTAATATTCACCTGCAAAACTCAAAAATCTGCTGTTGTATGCAAGAAAGTTATCTGCAAAGCATAACTTTTGCAGTTGTTCAAACCCAATGCCTGCCGTTAGTTTTTTGTCTTTGCTGTCTGCGGCACAGGCTTCAAGCTCACTTCGTGAAAAGAGCCTCTTTTTTACACTGCAACTCGGCACATATCCGAGATTTGAATAAAAATTGTACAAGCCGTTGTTTGCAGGCAGCAAAAGCGAGTATTTATCGCCGCTCTGTGCGGCATCACTCAAAGCATATTCTATTAGCTTTGACATTATACCTTGATTTCTGTACTCGGGCAGAGTTGCCGCACCGCACAGATAATGTGCTTTTTCGCCGTTAAGATTACCTTTTATAAGATAAAGCGCCGCAACAATTTTGTCGCCTTTCTTTGCACAGTAACCATCAAATATGTCAAAAAAGCTGTCAAAAACAAGCCTTACTGCCTTTGGATTTTCTTCAAACACATCAGTCCACAGCGCTTTGAGTTGTATCAAATCCTCACTGCACGGCTTTGTAAATAAAATATCAGTCATCTTCACGAATTTCAGCATTAAATCGGTCAAGGATTATGCATGGCTTGTATGAAAGCTTTGACTTGCGCAAACCTTCAATTCCCATATCCTCTTCCCTGTTAATGTATTTATATTTTGTAAGTGTTTTTGCAAAGCTGTTGTTGATTACAGCATAAACACCGTCGTATTCCCTGAGCGCCTTTTCAAAACCAATATCAAAAACAAGGGGAGAAATCTCACTTCCAAGCGTCATTGCAACGGGATTTTGCTCAACATAGAGCACCGCTCCCTGCATATTGTGCTCTTCTCTAAGGCTCAGCGCCTCTTTGATTACGTTTACCTCTTCGTACAAATCGGGATTTATGTTGTTCTCTTTGCACCACTCAGTCACAACGGTCATTGCGTCGACAGCATTTGAGTTGTCAATCGTTTCAAAGTGTGATTCGGGATAGGTTCTGAAAAATTTTGCGATATGATTGCGCTTTGCATGGTATTTTTTGCCTGCAAGCGTAGCCAAATCTTCGGAAAAATAGATATAGTCCTGATTTTCGGGGGAACGCACATAATCAAATTTGTTCGGATAAAGCTCCTCAAGCGCCGCTCTCTGCTCGTTTGTCAGCATAACAATGCTTGGCTTGTCGCCCCTCTCTTTGGCATCATCAAATATTGCCCCAAGTGCACTTTTAACATTTTTTCCTGTCGGCATACAATATCCCCATACACTGTCGTCACTATTGAAGTATGCCTTAATCAGCGTGTCATCAAAAATTGCAAATTTGATGTTAAACTCATTTCTCCAAAGATAAGCGTTGAGCACGCTCACATCACAGCCAAATGCCCTCGTATAATCATAATAGGTTTTATACCCATTAATTCGATTTTTTTCTATCTTCTCAAAATTTAACATAAATTGTTCAAAGTCGCCTCTTCAATCTCTTTTGAAATTTCTTCTATAGTTTTAATTTCCCCATTATCACAGCAATTTATCACAATCCAACCGCACTTTTGGGCGGCATAAAGAGCACATTTGCGGCACTCAAGTAAAAAATTGAGATTTTTTTCGTGTAAATCCTTTTTTGAATTGTCGCCGCCATATCTCTTTTCCATCAGCTTTTGCGACACCTCAGGCTCCACGTCAAGATAGATAACAACATCAGGTTGCGGGATTCCCAGTCTTGTGTATTCAAAATCGCTCTGCCACTCAATAAACTTGTCCCAGTCTGCCCTACTAAGCTTTGACATCTGGTAAATTATGTTGGAGGTTGCATATCTGTCGCTTAAAATCACCTTGCCCTGTTCGTAGTCGCTCTTCCAAAATTGCAAAAAACTTGCAATTCTGTCAACGGCATAAAATGCCGAAGCTGCATAGGCGTTTACATCCTGCGGATTATCACCGAAATCGCCGCCCAAATACATCTTGACAAGCGACGAGCTTGGATTGGCATAGTCGGGAAATTCAAGACGTCTGACGCTGAAGCCTTTTGTTAAAAACTTTTCTTCGAGCAGCTTGGTCTGTGTTGCCTTGCCGCTGCCGTCAAGCCCCTCGATTACTATAATTTTACTTTCCATATCGTTATTGCGAAATTATTTCGCAAACCTCACTTTTGTAATAAAATTCTGATTTATAGTTAAAGATTTATTCTCTGCCGTACTTTTGGCGCATTTCTTTTTGTTTGCCGCAGCACATATTGCCCTCAGGACAGGCGCCAAACAGGCATGACGGTCCGCAATTTTTGAACAGATTTGGGGCTACCTCAAGACAGCTAAGCAGCATTTGCTCGGCAACCTCTCTGATTTCCCACTGTGCACGATTGCAGCAGCGATGTGCAAAAAAGTTTTGCAGACTGCGCGCATTAAATGTGCACACAATCTTGGTTGTCGAAGCGTTTGGCAAAATAAATCTGGCATCCTCGTTTGCCTTTTTTACAAAAGCTGAATACTGCTTTTTGTTGTCAGCCTTAAAGCTTTCCATAATTTCTTCGTCTGTGCCGCTGTATTTGCCGTTTGTGCTGTCGGTTATGTATCCAGCAACAAGTGCATCTCTGATTTCTTTGTATGCTTTTGCCTGTACATCAAGCGCCTTGGTGTATGCGGCAAGCGCCTTGGAATTTTTTTCAATTTCGGGCGGAGTTACAAAGTCAAACCTTGTGCCGTCAACATATCTCTGCGACTGCTGACTGTAAGAAGCAATCCTATGGCGCACAAGCTGATGTGAACAAGCTCTTGAGATTCCCTCGATTCCGAAGGTAAAGGAAGCGTGCTCGGTCGGGCTTGCGTGACCCAAATTTGACAGCATATTGATAAAATCAGCCGTTTTTTTCTCGTCAAGCCCGTCACGAATATCCTCAATACCCGACGGAGAATAGCACAGCTTTGCCGCCATTGCAACAGTTTGTTCGGGATTTGGAGTATGAGCAAGCAAAGTTACCTTTATCGCCATAATTATTCCTCTTTTCTAACCAAAAACACATATTTCCTCATAATACACTATAATTAGATTTATTATATCATTTTTATTCAAAGTAAGCAAGCCCTTTAAAAGCGATTAAAATGTCAACAGAGTTGGAAACAATCATCTTTTTACATTTGAAAATATGATAGATTTTAAATAACAAAATATATTTTTAAACAGCCGTTTTAATCTTATTGCATATTTTTCAAACAAAAGTAAACTCCTCTTTCTGTTTTTGCTTTTGAAAGAGGAGCGTTTGAATGTTTGATTGTCGTTTATAAAATTTATGTGCTTTGATTATTCCCACTCATTTGTCTTTAAACGTCAATTACCTGTATATTCATTAAAAAATGTATCATAGTCAAAGCTTTCAAGGTACTTTTTAAAATTATTCAATACTTCTTCATAGTTATCCTTTGTAAGCCGATAGTTACCTTTTTTCATTTCTTTGCTCATATAGCTATTTATTTCCGGCTTAAAATGACTATAATCTTTGTAGTTATCTAAATTTGTTATTATATCAACATCATCTTGGAAAAAGTACACTTCTGTATTGTCATATTCTAGTATTTCTCCTAATGCCTTTTTAACATCATAAAAATGGGCATCCAACTTACCGTCAGATTTCTCGATATACCAATATGCAATACTGTACGGAACCATATAAAACCTAAAAGTTGTATTTTTATTTTCTTTTATCAGCGGAATGATATTATATGTCAGATTGTCATTTAAGTCATCAGCAAAAAATTTTTCTCCTAAGCTTTCAGTTTGTTCATATGGATATTCAAATGAAGCCAAAGCATTTTCTTTGCAATAAATACTTTCATCTGCGTTCCATGAACCGTCCTTCATTGCTAATTGTTTGTTTCCTTTTACTGTGTTAAAAGCATCCTTTATAGTATAAAAATAGAAAACATCTAAATTTAGCAGATATGACAAATCATTTGTTTTATCAAAATCATATAAATAATCCGGCAATGGATACCTTGGGGTTTGATAATCGGTTGTTAATGCATATTCATCCAATGACCAAAAAACATTCTTAATATTGTCATTTGAATTAAAGCATACATCAAGGATAGTTTTATGATTATATGATGATCCCCCTGAATAAGGCACCTTTATTGTGGTATAACCAAACAAATCATCCATTTCACTGACATCAGTATTTTCTACCATAGATGAGCCGACCAACACTGAATCATAATCATAATTCTTTGCTATACCGGGGTTTGAATATATTTCTGAAGATTCATAATAAGTTAATAAATTCGATTCTTTTCTGTATTGAATTAATGGATCTAAAGCATAAGTTACCGTTCCAAATAACATTACAGATATTAAGGTAAGAGAAAGAAGGACTATACACCATTTTTTAGAATTTTTCATATTAACCCTCCTCTTTAAAAATTAAAGTACAAAAATGTACTCACACCGGACAGTGACAAAATACTATATAACAGTACCGCATAAGTTGATATAAGATTTTTACCGCAAGGCTTAAAAGTCTTTATTTTTTCTTGAACATTTCTTGTTTTTAAGCAAATAAAGGCAAAGAGCGCCATAATAACAATCATTATTATAGGTAATAAGTTATTTATAGGAATCATATTGGTAATTATACTAATCGGAATCACATTTAACAAGGTTTCAGATAATTCTGCACCGATGCTAAATCCACCATTAAAAATGCTCATAATCATATTATTTGCAGATTCAATGCTCTCCGCTCTAAAATATACCCATGTTAAACAAATAAACATAAAGTTAATTGTCCACATTACAGGAAATGGAACTTTGTCGATATATTTTTTCCCTAATCTGTAAATAACCATTGCAACGCCATGCAGCAGTCCCCATATTATAAATGTTAATCCTGCACCATGCCACATACCACTTACTAAAAATACTACCAAAATATTAAAGCAAGTTCTAATCTTTGAACATCTGCTTCCTCCCAACGGAAAATAAATATAGTTTGTTAAGAATCTTGTAAGGGTCATATGCCACCTTTTCCAAAATTCTGAAATATTTTTAGCTTTGTAAGGTGAATTAAAATTGATTGGCAATTCAATATTGAACATAAGTGCAATACCGCTTGCCATATCACAATAGCCCGAAAAATCAAAATATATTTGAAATGTGTATGCTAATATTGTAAGTATTCCATCTAAACTTGTTAATGAAGAGATGTTACCGTAACCATAAGTAACGATTTTTCCAAAAGTATCTGCAATAAGTACTTTTTTTGCTAATCCTGCTGAAAAAGCATACAATCCTTTTGCAAAATTGTCAGTATTAAACTTTAAATTCTTTTTATTCTCAAATTGCGGAATAACTTCGCTGTGCAAAACAATCGGTCCGGCTATAAGTTGCGGAAAGAAAGTAACAAACAGTGAATAATCAAGTATGTTATAATTGGGTACCTTTCTCCTGTAAGAATCAATAAGATATGACAACTGCTGAAATGTAAAAAAACTTATTCCCAAAGGTAAAATCAAGTTCATATATACAAAATCTGTATTAAACATATTATTTGAACACTCAAAGAAAAAATCCAGATATTTATAAAATACAAGAAGTCCGATATTTGCAAGTAACCCTACTAAAAATACTGTCGTTCTGAATAATTTATTTTTCTTCAAAACCATTGTCACAAATAGCCTGTTTATGCAAAAGTTAAAAATTATACTCGCGATTATTATCCACAAGTATGAAATGTTAAAATATCCATAAAACACAAAGGAAGCAATAACAAGCCATAATTTAGCAGTTTTATGATAACAAAAATGATTAATTACAAAGTAACCTATCAATGTAATTGGCAAAAATAAAAATATAAAAATATATGAATTAAATAACATAAAACAAGCCCCCTCTTTTGATATTTTAATCTACATAATTACAAATGTCAACAATTGACTTCATCTCTGATATACCGTTTTGGAGTTTTATAAAACAAGCTAAAAAACAGGCACCCCGTTAACTCGGGGTGCCGATAGAGAGGTATTTAAATGAACCTTTACAAAAGATTAATTTAGAATAAATTATTTTGCGTAAGCTGATTCGCCGCCAATTTGGCCACTGATACGTGTAAAGCCGCTTGCACAGCATACATATACTCTGAGATTAGCTTTACCGATTGACGGAACTGTAAGTGTGCCGTTTGTAACGTTCTGAACATCGCCTGTTACTGCATCAATATATTTGCCGTTAGGAATGTTCTTGAATGTTGCGCCGCCTGAAATTGTTACACAAGCAAGGCTGTCAACGCTCTCGTCTGTAAAACGACGGATATATGCCATATTGCCGCTTACATAGTTGCTTGATGTGGTGTACTGACCCTTCTGAAGAGCAGGGATAGCTCTGCGGATTGCGTTAAGCTTCTGCATATGCTTTGCAAGAGGATAGTTCAGTGTATCGGCAACTGTGCCGGTTGCAGTATACTCACTAAAGTCAGTAGCATTTACATTACCCTCAAGAGCATCACCGTAGTAAGCACGACCTGTTGTTGAAAGCGGAGCATTAGGACCAACGTCAATTACTGCGCCTTTCATAAATTCAGTTTCTGAACCATAGTAAACACAAGGAATACCACGGAATGTAAACATAAGGTCTACATTTTCTGCCCATGCCTGTGTACCGCCGGCAAAACGATTCTTTTCGTTCGGTGATTCAGGTGAATAGTCATGAGAATCAACATACATAACATTATATGTTGCGTCGTTATAATATTTATCGCCGCTCTTTGCAATACCGAATGCACTGTTTGCATCGCCAAACATTCTGTGCATCTGGAAGTCAATAGCCTCCATGCCTGATGCCATTGAACGGTCAGGTGTATGATAGCTAATGCCATTAAGGAATGCATTATCAGATGTAGGCTCGTCATTTATATTATCTTCTTCAATATAATGTTCCATAACAACATTCATATTGTTGTTGATATCTTCAGCACTGGTACCCCAAGACCACTGACTTGCCCACTTATTGTTGGATTCTTTCCAAGTGTAGTATGGAGATGATTCTTCAGCGTGCTGTCTATACCATACATCTGTATAACGAGTACATATTTCACCAAACATCAGGAAGTTTGAGTTGCCTTGGGCTTTTGCAGCATCATAAAGCTGATCGTTAAACATAAGATTGAGTGCAAGTCTTGGAATATGACGAACGGTATCAACACGGAAACCGTCAACACCCATTCCTATGTAATTGCTATAACAATCCACAAGATATTCAGCAACAGCAGGATTCTCTGTATTAAGGTCAACACAGTCACCTGCAATTTGGCAGAACTTACATGCCCAGTCATCCCAGTTCATACTCTGGAAATAACCGCTGTGATAATAGTTGTTTGCATTAAGAGTATCACTTTGTGAAATTTTCTTAATTGTAGAATCCTGTGACATATCAGGATGAGTACCTGTTGAATTACCTAAATTAGAAGGATAATCACTTAGGTTCTTCATAAGGTCAAGTCTTTGCTGATACTGTACTCCAGGCTTCTGCGACCAATACTCATCTGCCGATTTAAGACCATAAGTATCAAGAAGTAACTTTGTAGGAATCATTGAATCCTCAAGACTTGAGAGGTCGGCAGAAGTATCTTTTTCAAAGAGGTTACAGAAGAATGACTCACCAAAATTACCTGTATGCTGGAATACAACGTCCTGAATAATCTTCATATCTTTTTGGTGTGCTGTTCTGATAAGATCTTCAAATGTGAAATCGTCACTTTGATAACGAACATCAACTTTACTGAAATCCATTGCATGATAACCATGATAGTCGTAACCTGATGCGTTTGTTACAACAGGGGTTACCCAAATTGCTGAGAATCCGAGAGCCTTGATATAATCGAGCTTATCTGCAAGACCCTTAAAGTCACCGCGCCATGCGGGGTCTGAGTCAGGGTTGTTAGCCTGGCTGTCGTCCCAGCAGTGAACGTTGTTGCCTGTGTCACCGTCATAAAAACGAGTTGTAATTACAAAATAGATACTCTCTTCACGCATATCTACATTTGAAACGGGATCAGGAAGGTCAAAATCATATTTTGACCACTTGCCGTTGTCAAAGTACCAATCAGTTGAAGATGCGGCAAGAAGCTCTTTTTCTCCTGAATACTGCTTACCGTCAGCACCTGTAATTAGCGCATTAACCTTTGTAACATTTTTTACAGTGTATGTAAAGTAGTTGCCTGCCTTTGTCATTTTCTCACCTGGGTAAGATTTTGACATTGCATCGTTTGTGGGTAATGAGTTCCACAAATATACATATGGCTGATTTAATCCATCGTATCTTGCGTGAATTGTAATGTCCTTTGCAGCGGTGTCTGCCGCAACTGAATCCTCTCCCGAGATTTCAGCTGCGTTTGCAGATATAACGCCAAATGAAACAATCAGAGCAAGAACAAGAATCAGCGCACAAAACTTTTTAACTCTTGTCATAGAAAAAACTCCAATTCTAAATTAACAAAATAAATTATGAGTTAACGATCATAAGCTGGAGAGCTGTAACGTCCTTAACTGAGATATATCCGTCACCGTTGATGTCGCAGATCTTAAGATCAAGCTCATAGTATGGCGGAACATCCGGAAGTTCAACTATTGACTTCTGAATGTACATTGCATCCAAAACAGATACTACACCATCGTTGTTAGCGTCGCCAAACAATCTTACCGGATCAGTAGGATTTGTTGTTGGAACAGTTGGCACTGTTGTAGGAACAGTTGGCTTTGTTGTCGGAACTGTCGGTACTGTTGTAGGAACAGTTGGCTTTGTTGTAGGAACAGTCGGATCTGTCGTCGGAATATCTCCGTTTGTTGCGTTGTATGTATAGGTCTTGTTAACAAAGCTGTTATCCGAAGCCTGAACATAAACATTTACTGTGTAAGTACCAGCCATTGAAGGAGTGAATGAATATGTGTTGTTGAGTGTGTAGTAAGGAGTATTCTTCACGCCGTTAGGATCTGTTACAACATACTTATAGAAGAGCAGGTTTGTGCCTGTCTTGCCGCCGCCGGCTTTTACAGATACAGTAGTAGGGTTGTTAACCTTTATAAGGTTGAGGTTCGCGGGAGAAACACCCTTGATTACAGGTTTTGTGAGTGTTGAGTCATCTTCAACCGTTAAATCCATTGAACGAGTGTTTTCGTTGCCTGCTGTGTCCTTAAAATCAAATGTAACTGTGTATGTGCCTGCAGCTGTTGGCTGCCATACAACAGAATTTGTACTGCTGAAGTCAGAAATCACAGATGTGCCGCCCTGTGCATTTGTTACAGAGAACTTGTAGCTTACAGCTGCGCCTGTCTTTGTGTTAACTGCCTCGGCAGAAAGATTTACTTCTGTTCCTACATAAATACCCTTTGCAGGATCAGCAGTAAATGACTTAACCTGTAAATCGCTTACATCATAAACAGACCAAGTATTTGTTTTATTGTTATAGATCTGACCGTAGCTTGCAGTAAGGTCACCGGTTTTGTTAGAATCGCTGCCACCGTTGAAAATGCAGTTTGCATACGCCTTACTTGCAGTATACTGCCATACATTACCGCCGACGTTTGTCATTGCTTCGCCCGGCCAAGCTTTATTGTTGCCTGCACCATCAGTCCACATATAGCACTTTGGTGTTGACCAGCCTGCTTCGTTTTCAAGATAAACGGTGTAGACGCCTGTAGGTGTAGTCGCAACAGTTGGACTTGTAGCTGTTGTTGCTGTTGTTGCTGTTGTTGCTGTTGTTGCGCTTGTGGGAGCATCAACGTAAGTAGACCATGTGCCTGCATTTAAATCATAGATTTTGCCATTGCCTGCATAAGTGATTTCTTTGGTCTGACCACTACCGTTATTGCCGTTAGTGAAGATAATCATATTATATTCGCCTGTAATGTTATACGAATATACGTCACCTTCAACCTTTGTCATCTCAACGCCCGGCCATTTTTGATTTTCGCCTACGCCATCTCCCCACATATAGGCATAAACCTTTGTCCAACCGTTATTAAGTCTGACATAAACTGTGTCGCCTGATGCCGCAAAAGCGCTAACTGTTCCTGCACAAACAGCAGAAACAACAAGAACCAAGCAAAGAATCAAGCTTATAATCTTGTGCTTTCTTTTTACCATAATGATTTCCTCCAGATTCATTTTTATGGTTGTTTGCAGGGTCCTCAACACTACCCCACATTTCCTTTTTATTTTACCATATATGCAAATCACTAATTTTCTTTTTAAGAATTTAATTTTTCTTTTACCTCCCAAAAAAACATCACGTAATTTATGCATTTTGAACAAATATTACTTTATTTATAATTAAAACAATAAATAATAACAATTTTATTTTGAGCAAGCTGCTTAATAGTATAAAATCTATTTTGCACGGCGGCATAATGTCGGTCACAATTCGAACAGATACATTGAAATATTGTAAAACGTATTTCCCCGACAATGAAGTTCATCTACAACGACCAATGCAAATTGTTAATTGTACATTGTTAATTGAAAAAAGGACGGGCATAGCCGTCCTCATATATTTAAATGTAAATCTCTTACCGCATTATTTACCTTTAACTTTATCCCAATACATCTTAAATGCCTGCTCGTTTTTGTTGTTGCCGTACTCATAATATTGTCTGTCCCTGATAATATCGGGAAGATATTGCTGAGCAACATAATGATTAGGATAGTTGTGCGGATACAGATAAAACTGACCCTTGTTCTGATTGTCCTCGCCGTCGTAATGCATATTTTGCAGACTGCGAGGCACAGGTCCGGTTTTTCCGCTTCTGACATCCGCAAGCGCTCGATCTATGGCAGCTTCTCCGGAATTTGACTTTGGTGCATTGCACACCATAATTACAGCATCGGAAAGCGGAATCCGTGCTTCGGGAAGCCCTACCGCCTGCGCAATGTCAACACAGGATTTTACAATAGGGATAATGCTTGGATATGCAAGCCCCACATCCTCGCACGCACACACCATCAATCTGCGGCACGCACTCGGCAGATCGCCTGCCTCAAGCAGCCTTGCAAGGTAGTGCAGAGCCGCGTTTGCATCACTGCCGCGCATACTCTTTTGATACGCAGACACAATGTCGTAGTGCTCATCTCCATCCTTATCGTAACGCAGAGCACTCTTTTGTACAAGCTGTTCAACTGTTTCAAGGGTTACCGTCTTTTTGCCGTCGATCTCGTCGGTTGCAATTACCGAAAGTTCAACGGCGTTCATAGCTTTGCGAACATCTCCTCCGCAACCCTTTGAAATCCTTTTTGCACACTCCGATGAAAAGTCAATTTTTATATTGCTCTCATCTTCCAAAGCCTTTACAGCACGGTATACCGCCTTTTCAACCTCATCAGACTCAACCGATTTGAACTCAAACACCGTACATCGGCTCAGAATTGCGTTATAAACATAAAAATAGGGGTTTTCGGTTGTGGAAGCAATCAGCGTTATACTTCCGTTTTCAATGTATTCAAGCAGTGTTTGCTGCTGCTTTTTGTTAAAATACTGAATTTCATCAAGGTAAAGAAGTATTCCGTTAAGCCCCGAAAAGGTATTCAGCTGCGAAACAATTTGTTTTATGTCAGCAGTTGAAGCCGTTGTACCGTTAAGCTTTTTGAGGGTTCTGTTAGTTTTGCTGGCAATGTATGCGGCAAGGGTAGTTTTGCCAACGCCTGACGGTCCGTAAAATATAAGATTAGGCACTTCGCCGCTGTCAATTATTTTTCTCAACGGTTTGCCATCTGCAATGAGATGCTTTTGCCCCACAATGTCCTCTATCGACTTTGGGCGCAGTCTGTCAGCGAGCGGAATATTCATAACCAAACCCCCTTTTAAATAAAATCGGGAAAATAAGTTTTGTCATTAAGCAACCTATCTTCCCGACCTGAATTGTTAATTATTAATTATCATTCATACAAAGGATACTTTTTGCAGATTTCTTCAACGCCTGCTCTAACCTTTTCTTTGCTGTTTTCATAGTCATTGAGAACAAGAGTAATGTACTCTGCAATCTTATCCATATCTTCTTCGTTAAGACCTCTTGTTGTTACTGCGGCAGTACCGATTCTTACGCCGCTTGTAACAAACGGAGAACGAGGCTCACCGGGGATTGTGTTCTTGTTAACTGTGATGTAGCAGTCGTCAAGACGAGCCTCAAGTTCCTTGCCTGTAACCTCTGTGTCACGCAAGTCAAGCAGAAGAACGTGGTTGTCTGTGCCGCCCGAAACAAGCTTGCAGCCTCTCTTTAAAAGTCCTTCGGCAAGCGCCTTGCAGTTTGCAACAACCTTTGCGCCGTATTCCTTGAACTCTGGCTTTAAAGCTTCGCCAAAGCAGACAGCCTTTGCAGCTATTGTGTGCATAAGCGGACCGCCCTGTGTTCCGGGGAAAATGGCTTTGTCAATCTGCTTTGCAAACTCCTCACGGCAAAGGATAAGACCGCCGCGCGGACCTCTTAATGTTTTGTGAGTAGTAGTTGTAACAAATTCACAGTAAGGAACAGGGTTTGGATGAACTCCTGCGGCTACAAGACCTGCAATGTGAGCCATATCAACCATCAGATATGCACCGACTGCGTCGGCGATTTCTCTGAGCTTTGCAAAATCAATTACTCTTGGGTAAGCGGAAGCGCCTGCAACAATAAGCTTTGGCTTACATTCCTTGGCAAGTTCAAGCACCTTGTCATAGTCAATTCTGTGAGTTTCGCTGTCAACACCATAAGGTACAAAGTTAAAGTATTTGCCCGAAATATTAACAGGAGAACCGTGTGTAAGGTGACCGCCCTCGTTGAGGTTCATGCCCATAACCGTATCGCCCGGCTCGAGCATTGCAAAATAAACTGCGGTGTTAGCCTGAGCACCTGAATGAGGCTGAACATTTGCGTGTTCTGCACCAAAAAGCTCACATGCACGCTGACGTGCAATTTCCTCAACAACGTCAACACATTCACATCCGCCGTAATATCTCTTACCCGGATAGCCTTCGGCATACTTATTTGTGAGCAAGCTGCCCATTGCAGCCATAACAGCAGGTGAAACAATGTTTTCGCTTGCAATAAGCTCAAGATTTCTTCTCTGTCTTTTCAGTTCGTCTGTCATTGCCTGTCCAACGGCAGGGTCGTATTCATTTAAAAAATTAAGGCATGCAATGTTTGTTTTTTCACTCATTTTAAAATCCCCTTTTTTAGCTTCGGGCAAAAGACTTTGCCGTTGCGCATCAGAAAACAGAAAGTTATATTGAGTTTTCCGGTACATCTTATTACAAGCTTTTGCTGTCCGAGCGTTATATTCTTATATTAACAGCCTTTGCTGATTTTGCAAAAAGGCTAATATACTGTGTTTGATTCAGCCGTACAAAACCTTAGTCTGCATATCCGACTATCTTTTTATATATTTTAGCAGTTCATAAGCGCTTTTTCTCTTAACTTCTTCAAATCCTCAAGCGTCTTTATCCTGCCTGCTTCATTTCTCAGTGCCGCAGCGCCCTTTATACCCTTAAAATAACCTGTTACCAGCTTGCGTGCCTGAAGCAGAGCCATATGCTCGCCCTTATATCCGACCATAGCCTTAATGTGCTCAACCATAACATCAAGCTTTTCCTCAATGCTCGGAAATGTAACAGGATTATCAGGATTTTCAAGGTATGCGTTAATCTGTTCAAACAGCCACGGATTGCCAAGCGTTGCTCTGCCAACCATAATCAAATCGCAGCCTGTTTTGTCCATAACCTCTTTTGCCTTTTTTGCCGAGTCAATATCGCCGTTTGCAATAACGGGAATATTGACCGACTCCCTTACCCGACGTATAACGTCGTAGTCAACAGGAGGCTTGTAATACTGCATCCGTGTGCGTCCGTGAACAGTGACAGCCGCTGCACCTGCCTTTTCGGCAATTCTCGCTATCTGAACAGCGTTTACACTGTCATCATCCCAGCCCTTGCGGATTTTGACCGTAACAGGAACACTCGAAGCACTCACAACAGCACTGATTATTTCATCGCACAAAGCAGGATTTTTCATCAGCGCACTGCCGCTGCCGTTTGAGCTTATTTTGGGGGCAGGACACCCCATATTAATATCAATAATATCGGGCTTGTTTTCAAGCGCACGCTTTGCAGCGTCAGCCATACACTCGGGCGAATCACCAAAAATCTGAATGCCGCAGGGGCGCTCATACTCGGAAATATCCATAAGTTCTTCGCTTTTTTTGCTGTTAAACGACAATGCCTTGGAGCTGACCATTTCGCTCACGCAATAAGCCGCACCAAACCGCACGCACAACTCACGGTACGCCCTGTCGCTCACCCCTGCCATAGGAGCAAGCAAAGCATGAGATTTAAGCCTTACATTGCCGATACTCAAGGTATCTTTCATCATCTGTACCCCGAATTTTTTTTGCCGCTGAGTTTGTTGCTGACGAGCACAACAAATATTACGAGCACACCCACGGCAACGCAAATCCACGAAATTATACCTGCCGTATAGTTTGTGCTGTACTGCTTTTTGCTGACAGTTTTTGCAAGAGTCGGAGGCTGAAAGAATTCGGTAGTAGGCTGTACATCGGGTTCAATGCTTTGAGCATATGTTGCGCCCTCTGTCGGCTCCTCATAATTCGGCTCAGTCAACGGCTCGTCCGTATTCGACTGTGTAGTTTCAATAACAGGCTCAGTTTGCGATTCGGTTGTAATAACGGGATCCGTATACTCAGGCTCTGTGTTAACAGGTTCGGTATTTATCGGAGCCGTAGTCACCTCGCCGATATATTCGCCCGTTTCGTCATCATACCCGTCTCCGTCTGCATCAATTGCAAAAACAGTTGTTGTACAAAACAGGGCAATTATTATTACAAGTGCGGCAGTAAACACTTTTTTTGTCATAAATTCAGACTTCATTTTAATACCCCATTTAACCTTTATTGGCGTATATATTTTGATTATACCAAACAAGTTAATTTAATGCAAGTATTTTATACGGTTATATTCCTCATTGTGCAAGAACCTCGGACAAAACATTTCCGAGCAATTCTCCCGAATACACCGCCTCGTCAATGGAGTTTGCCTCAGCTCCTATCTCAATCAGCAGTGAGCCGTCGCACATGTACTCATTGTATGCAAAATAATCAAAACTTATCGGTCTTGTCATACCCGGATACATTGACTCTGCCTTGTTCTGAATTTTCAGTGCAAAGTTCAGGTTGTTCTCCCAGCTTTCAAATCCCATTTCGCCGTCTGTATCACAGCCGGACAAAATCATAATTTGAGCGCCCTTTTTGCCGTTAAATTCAAATGTCGGCTTTACCTTGCACTCATCTGTACCGATAGCGTCGCGGTGAATATCGAGAACCACCTTAATGTCATCATATTTTTCCATATTACTCTGCACCGTATGTGCACTTCTGTCGTAAGAACCGTTGTATGAGGTATCGTGAACGGTAGTGTCATGAATGGTTTTTATTCCTCGTTTGTTAAGCACATCAGCAATAGCGTCACCTACAGCTACAACATTAAAATCATTGTTGTCGGTGCGTGAGTAAAAACTTTCATAAAAATAATCAACGTCCTCGTCCATATATGCCTCGCTTGTATGAGTATGGTAAATAAGCACCTGGGGTGAATTAATCCCCTTGTTCACATTAAAAGTAAGACTGTTTTGCAAAATCTGTTCAAAATCAAGCGCCAGACCTGTTTTGTTCTTAACAAAAAAGTTGTCTACCTGCGTGCCGCTGTCCTCTATCGGTCTTTCTTCTACCAAATACTTTTCTTCACCCTCGTGTTCTGCAAATGAATCATAATAATCTGACTTGTCACGAGTTTTTGTACTTTGGCTGTCAGACAAGACAGGCTTGCTTACCTGCGAATTTTGCCTTTTGTCATCAAGCTCTACAGTTTGTTGCTTTTCATTTTCAAGTTTGTATTCGCCGTTTGCAAGCGTAAAAGTTGCCGCTGCAAGCGCCGCAGGATTTTGGGAGCTGAAGCATTCAGGCAAGCGGCGAGCCACACAGAATACAGCCGTTGACAAAAGTACAACGGCTGCAAAAGTTTTAATTTTATTTAAAATGTTTCCTTTTCTTTTCAAATAATCACCTGCTTTTTGTCTGTATAGTATATGCAGATGAATCAAAAGGTATGATAGTTACATCAGCGACACAAGGTCCTTCAAATCAAATTCGTTTTGCAAAGCTGCGTTAAGCGCAAAGGCAATCAACCTTGAAGCACGCTCGGTCAACAAATCAATCTCACGAGGAATTACAACCATCTGTCTGCCTTTTGGCGTAACAAGATGCTCAAGTTTTGAGTTAACGTCACCTTTTATGATATCGCTTGCCAAAGTCTGAGCATCAACAACCGTCGGCACACCTATGGCAATAACAGGCACACCTATGGTTTCGTTGTTTATTTTTGTGCGGTGGTTGCCCACGCCTGCACCGGGGGAAATGCCTGTATCGCTAATTTGAAGCGTACATCCAAGCCGCTGGAGTTTTCGCGATGCAAGCGCGTCAATAACCACAACGGCATTCGGCTTGATTCTTTTGACTATGCTCAGGATATATTCTCCGGTTTCAATACCTGTTTGCCCTGTTACTCCTGTCTGCATCACCGCCACCGGGCGCAGTTTATCAAGACCTGTGGCGCGTGCAATTTCTCCGCTGATATGGCGGGTAGCAAGCACCCTGCGGCTTGTTTTCGGTCCGAGTGAATCAGGCGTAATCTCTATGTTTCCGAGCCCCACCACAAGTACAAGCCCGTTAACGGGCAATAGGCGCTTAATTTCTCTGCCGATTGTCACAAGGCGCTCGTCGGTTTCGGTAAAATTATCTGTGAGTGACGGCAGGTCGATGGTGATATATGTTCCTATTTCTTTGCCAAGCGCCTGTTTTGCAGCCTTGTTTTTTATGGTAAGCCTTGAAATTTCAAGACCGTTTTCTTTGTATTTTTTGTATTCCATTCCGCCGATGTGCTCGCCCGCAATTTCTCTTGCCTCAATCGCAAGGTCTGTTCTCAACTGCATTGCAATCCCCTCTTGATAAAAAGTAAATCTGTTGTTATATTATTTATCACTTTTACAGTATATATTCTTTACAACTGCAGCAAAAGTTGATATAATTTAGTTGAGCAAATTTCATTAAAATTAATATTATTTTATGGTGATTATTATGTACAAAAAATTTTTAACAAAATCCGTTGCAGTTTTTACTGCCGTGTGCTGCATAGCTTCAATCGGCTGTGCCTCTGCCAATGCCGCAGTGATAGACGATGAGTTTGAGTCGGTATCTCAAAACGGTTCTCAAAGTATTTCATCTTATTCAAGCACTGAACTGCCACAAAAGTACAGTTCAAAGGATCTTGGATTCGTAACCGGCATTAAAAAGCAGGATTATAACAACTGCTGGGCTTATGCGGGAATTTCAGCGTTTGAAACAAAACTTTTGAGTCAGGGAATAGACTTGGGCGAGATGTCACCTGAACACCTCAATTTTTGGGCAACCACCCGCACAAACGGAAAAGGCTGGCAGCGCAGGTTCTCGGACGGAGGCTTTGCAAGTATTCCTGCCGGATACTTTACTTCATGGCAGGGCGGCGTTAAAAAATCCGACGTCACAGACATTGACTTTTCAAATGTTAATTTGGCAGGCAACGATTTGCCGACCGACCGCACCGAGTACGGCACGACGGCAATAAAGTATCTGACGTCATTCAACACAGACGAAATCAAGCAGTCTATTATGGACAACGGCGCTGTGTTTACCTCGTATGCATCAGCTAACAGTTGCTACAGCTCGTCAAACACTTCATATTTTATGCCGCAGTCCTACAATGGCAGTTATGAGGGACACTCTATTGAAATTGTCGGCTGGGACGATACATATTCTCTTAAAAAATTTAACGGTTCGGTAGGTAAAAAACCTCAAAACAACGGTGCGTGGCTTGTGCGCAACAGCTGGGGCGACTATAATTCACTCGGCGGCTACTTTTGGATTTCATATGAGGATAAATATCTTTTTGGCAGTAAGTATGACCCAAGCTATACTATTGAACAGGTAGAGCAGATTGACAAAGATACTATGCTGCTGCAAAATGAAATCTACGGCGCTACCTACAGCTTCCAGTACATTATTTATGACGAGATAACCTACATCAACAGGTTTGATTTTGACAAGGATTACAAAACACTCGACAAGGTTGTGTTTGAAACAAGGGCAACAGGCGCTGATTATCAAATTTATTATATCCCTACTGTTGACAATGCTCCTACAAATGATAAAAGCAAGTGGACACTGCTTGACAGCGGAGTTGTTAACTACTCAGGTTATATTTGTTGCGATATAAATGATCTGAAAATCAACGATTCAAACGGCTCTATCGGAGTGACAATTAACACATCCGATATTAATCAGGGACTCAATTACACTGATGAAGGCTACACAAGAAATAATGTGGGAGTCGGCGAATGGCTTGTCAAAAGCGACAATACCTATGCTTTCATTAACGAATCTCAAAGCAATCAAAGTTATCTGTGCATTAACAATGAAATGTCTGAACTCTTGGACTGGTACAAAACCAACTTTGACGATGACCTTGGCGGAACACTTGTTATAAAAGCCATAATGGAAAAGGATGAGGCTGCATCACTGCTCGGAGATGTAAATCTTGATAATTCGATTGATATTAAGGACGCCACAGAAATTCAAAAATATGCCGCTGAAATAACCGAGCTTAACAGTGAACAGTTTGCAAATGCAGACGTAAACAATGACGGAACAGTCAATGTAAGCGATGCAACCGAAATTCAAAAGATGGTTGTTAACAGTTAAGATTGCTGAGTTCAACACTTCAAAACACAATTTTATACACATATATAAATCCCCTGTGATTAAATCACAGGGGATTTGTGTTTGCGTTTTGGTGCAACAGCATTATAGCTTGCATCAATCAGATCAAAAATCATTTCCTTTGGAACCGCGCTGTCAAGAATTATGCTTATCCATTTATCTTTGTTCATATGATATGCCGGCAGAAATCCATCTTGGAGCCTGAGTGCTCCAACGGTTATCGGGTCACATTTTACGTTCATAATGTCGATATTCTTACTGCCCTGCAAGCCAAGATTTTTCTCATTGACACGCATTATAATTGCATACCATTTGCCACTGCCGCCGTGGCGCAAAACTGCGTGTTCAGGCGAGCTTTCCCACAGATATTCGGGCAGTGTGCCGTATTCCTTCTTTACATATTCAAAAATTTCTTCACGAGTCATAATTTCACCAAAAAACAATTTGCCTTGTCAAAAACACAAAACAAATCAGTCGCCAAAAGAAATACCCATCTTGCGTGCAGCCTGAACAACCTCACAATCCTTTGGCACTGCTTTTAGCTTGCCTGCAATATCCTTAAGCGGAACGGCAACAACCTCATTGTTGACAAGCGCAACCATATTGCCGTACTTTTTGTTTATGATAAGGTCAGCCGCCGCTACGCCGAAACGTGTTGAAAGCACACGGTCATATGCATCGGGACTGCCGCCGCGCTGAAAATGACCCGGAACCGTAACTCTGGTTTCCTGACCTGTTGCCGCCTCGATTTCCTCAGCAATCTTGTAAGAAATTGACGGATATTTCATCTCTGCAATAGCAGCTTTCTTTTTCTTTTTGGGCATTGCCGCAAGCTCCTTTGAGATTGCACCCTCTGCAACCGCAAGTATAGAGAAGTTTTTGCCGCTTGCAGTGCGTGCCTTGATGGTCTTGATTACCGAGTCTATGTCATATGGAATTTCAGGAATAAGTATAATGTCTGCTCCGCCTGCAATGCCTGCGTACAATGTAAGCCAGCCAACCTTGTGACCCATAACCTCAACAATGAACACACGTCCGTGAGAGGTTGCCGTAGTGTGAATACAATCAATTACGTTTGTTGCAATATCAACTGCACTCTGAAAACCGAATGTTTTGTCGGTTCCCCACAAATCGTTGTCAATCGTCTTTGGAAGCGACACAACATTCAAACCCTCCTCACTCAAAAGATTGGCGGTCTTTTGAGTGCCGTTGCCGCCCAGCACCACAAGGCAGTCAAGGTTAAGTTTTTTGTAGTTCTTCTTCATTGATGCAACCTTGTCGACACTGTTCTCATCAACAACCCTCATAAGCTTAAACGGCTGTCTTGATGTGCCCAGGATAGTGCCTCCCATTGTGAGAATACCCGAAAAGTCCTCAGGCTTCATCGTTTTGTACTCTCCATAAATAAGTCCTCGGTAGCCGTCAATTATACCGATAATTTCAACTCCGTCATTGCCGTAGTGATAATACAGCGACTTTGCAACAGCACGTATTGTGGAGTTAAGTCCCTGACAATCGCCGCCGCTTGTTAAAATACCAATTCTTTTCATTCTTTATTTTCCTCCTTTTTTACAGGTACAATGGGTGTTCCGATTGTACTGATATAGCTCTCTTTCATTACCGATTTCTGCGCTTTTGCCGCCAGTTTAGAAAAATATTTTTGGCTGTTCAGGCGCTTTTTGCCGCGCTTTTCAACAGGCTTATATGTTGTATCGTTAAGCTGTCTTCTGGCATTGACCGTATCTTTAAACGACACATCAATTACCCCCTGCACACGCTTTTTGATATCTTCATCCTCAACCGGGAACACAAGCTCAACCCTGCGGTCAAGATTTCTCGGCATCCAATCGGCACTTCCCATATAATAAAGCGGATTGCCGTTGTTTTCAAAAATAAATATTCTGCTGTGTTCAAGAAGCTGACCTACTATCGACACAACCTTAATGTTCTCGCTGAATCCCTTTACATTTGGCACAAGACAGCAAATTCCGCGCACAATAAGCTGAACTTTAACCCCTGCGTTTGACGCGTCATACAGCATACTGATAATTTGAGGGTCAACCAGTGAATTTACCTTGGCGGTAATTGAAGCCGAAAGTCCAAGCTTAGCGTTTTGGGTTTCCTGCAAAATCATATTTTCAAAAAAGGTTCTCATTCCGTTTGGCGCAACAATAAATTTGTTGTACTCAGGCGGGAACGAATATCCTGTAAGCACATTAAACAGCGAGCTTGCATCTACGCCGTATTCCTCCCGACAGGTAAACATTCCTATATCGGTATAAAGCCTTGCAGTGCTGTCGTTGTAGTTGCCCGTACCCATATGCAAATAACGGCGGATTCCGTCCTCATCACGCCTTACAATAAGACAGATTTTGCAGTGAGTTTTAAGTCCCGTCAGTCCGTAAATAACATGGCATCCTGCCTTTTCAAGTTTGTTTGCCCATGCAATGTTATTTTCTTCATCAAATCTTGCCTTGAGTTCAACCAAAACCGTAACCTGCTTGCCATTTTCGGCAGCTTTTATGAGCGCCGCAACGATTGGCGAGTTGCCGCTGACACGATAAAGAGTCTGCTTGATCGCTAGCACGTTTGGGTCAACAGCCGCCTTGCGAACAAAACCAACCACCACATCAAAACTTTCGTACGGATGATGAACAAGTCTGTCCTTTTCTCTTATAGCTTTAAAAATGTCGTCACAGTCGCAAAACTCTGCCGGAGGATTTACCGGTACAATCGGCTCAAAACGAAGATTATCACAACCGTCAATTCGTGCAAACTTTGACAAAAATGTCAGGTCAAGCGGGCCGTGCTGAACATATATATCACGCTCTGTCACATCAAGAGCATTAATCAAAAACTTTCTGATTTCCTTATTACATTTTTTGCTGAATTCAAGCCTTACAGGCTCGCCGCGTTTACGCTTGCGGATTGACTTTTTGATTTCAGCCATAAGGTCCTCGGTATCTTCATCGATATCAAGATCTGAGTCCCTCGTAATTCTAAACGCATCATATTGTTTGATATTGTATAACTCAAACAAATTTGAAAGATGCGCCGCAATCACCTTTTCAAGCAAAATAAACGCTCTGCCCTCTCGCGTGGGAAGTTCAAGAAAACGCGGTAAAATTGACGGCACCTGAACCACTGCAAAATACTCCTCGCTGTCGCCGTTTGTCAGGCACACCGCTATATTAAGGCTTTTGTTTGCAAGAATCGGGAACGGTCGGCTTGTGTCCACCGCCATTGGAGTCAACACAGGAAACACAACTTTTTTAAAATATTCATCAACAAATTTGCGCTGGTCGCCGTCAAGGGTTTCTATCTCCTTAAACACGATTTTATTTGCGCGCAAAGACGGAATAATCGAGCGGTTATAGCAGTTGTACTGCTTTTTTGCAAACTCATGAATTTTGAACGAAAGTGCCTCCAGCACCTCCTCAGGCATAAGTCCCGATGCGTCACGGTTTTTTCTGTTGTGGTGAACCTGGTCGAGCACGCCTGCAACACGCACCATAAAAAACTCATCCAAATTTGAAGCAGTAATAGCCAAAAAGTTACAGCGCTCCAATATCGGATTTTCCTTTTTGCATGCCTCTTCAAGCACTCTTGAGTTAAAATCGACCCAACTTAACTCACGGTTATTGTACGGCATTTTTTGCCATTTTGTCATTAACTTTGCTTTTTCAGCCTTCTTTTTGCTGTCCGTATTTGACATTATATCACCGCCGATAAAATTTTGTTTTACTTATAATAAGTATATTACATATTAAACAATTATTCAAGAAATATTTTTAAGGATTAAGCTAATTTATATATATTTTCATATCTTATTCTCCAAATACCTGTGATCATACTGATATCGGATTAATTAAAAGGGACGGCAAACCGTCCCCTAAATTAATGTATATTATTGTGCAAAATATTTCTGCATACAGGTTACATCGCCGATATCAACCTTGTCGTTAAAATCAAAATCCGCAAACTTCATCTGCTCATCGGTAAAGGTTACCAAATCAACCGCATATTTCTGTATTTCGGTTGCGTCCTTAATATCAATTAAGCCGTCATAGTTTACATCACCGACGCCAAGTCCCTGCGGCTTTGTTGTGGCAGGCTCGGTCGGTCTTGCTGTTGTTGGTTGTGTTGTCGGAGGTACAGTTGTAGGCGGATTTGTAGGCAATGGTGACACATAATCACAAAAATCGAGTGCTACCCAACCTTTTTTGCCGTTGTAGGTAGTATAGCCCCAGGTATAGCCGCCGTTTGCCTTTATCTTAGTAACAGTCAGCTTAACAGCGTTTGGAATTGACGCTACATAATCATAGCTTGTCCCTGCTCCGCTGCGCATATTAAGCGTGGAACTTACGTTAGTTTTGTAAATTCCCGTCGTATAAGGCGCTGTTGTCGGTTCTGTGCCTGATGACTCAAAATCTCCGATATAAATAAATCCCTGAAATGTCCACCAACTGTTTCCGCCGTAATTTGAGTCGGATGTGCTTGGTGTTGTCAAATAAAATGTTCTGCCGCCCCACTCGGAGTTTGACAGGGTAATCTTGTCGCTTTCAATCTTTTCAACCACGGCAACATGACCGCCGCCCGAATAGCTCCAACAGGCGATTGCGCCCAACTTTGGGGTTTTTCCGTAAGAATAGTATTTGTTGGATTTGTTATAATCATACCACTGCTCTGCACTGTATGGGCAAAGTTTGGGTTCTGTTTTGAGAATTTCATAGGCTCTGCCATAGGCATAAGCCGTACAGTTTGGCATACCATAGCCGTATTTGTAAAAAATATTTTTGTCACTGTAATAATAAGCATTACTTGAGGACGGGGCTGAAGTTCTTGGGGTAAATGTCGTTGCCGCATTGGCAAAAACCGACATTCCAAACACTGCCGCAAACAAAATCACCGCAGTTAATGCCGCAGCAGACACCTTACGTGTTAAAAGATATTTCAAAATCGTGCACCTCGCTTCATATTATTAATCAAGTTATTAGCCGATTATCTCAATTATTTCAAATATTACTATTTTGTAATATTTTTATTTTAACATAAATCCCCACAAAAAGCAAATGGAATTATTTGGCGGTGTGACACCGCTCACAATTCGAGCAGATAGCACGATATATTTTTATACGTCGGTTGCCCGACAATAGCAATTCATATCGACGGCAATAATTTCAATGTGCATTTTATATTTCATGCGGTAGGGGCGACCATTGGTC